>JBOICL010000292.1:0-5467 GCA_050740055.1 Stenotrophobium sp. | reverse complement strand
AGCGGCAAGCTGGTCGTCGTCACCGGCGCCGGTTCCGGCATCGGCCGCGAGACGCTGCTGGCCTTCGCCGAGGCGGGCGCCGATGTCATCGCCGCGGACATCGACGAGCCTGCCGCCGAGCGCAGCGCCGAGCTGGCGCGGCTGCTGGGCGCGGAGGCCTGGGCGCGCAAGCTCGATGTCGGCAGCGTCGAGGAGATGGAGAGCTTCGCCGGCTGGGTCGCCGCCGAACTGGGCGCGCCCGACGTGCTGGTCAACAACGCCGGCATAGGCATGGCCGGCTCGGTGCTCGACACCACCGCGCAGGACTGGGACCGCATCCTGCGCATCAACCTCGGCGGCGTGATTCACGGCTCGCGCCTGTTCGGGCGGCAGATGGTGGACGCCGGCAAGCGCGGCCACATCGTCAACGTGTCTTCGGGCCTGGCCTTCTTCCCCACCCGCTCGACGCCGGCCTATGCCACCAGCAAGGCGGCGGTGCGCATGCTCAGCGAATGCCTGCGTGCGGAACTGGCCGACAAGAGCATCGGCGTCAGCGCGATCTATCCCGGCGTGGTCAACACTGGCATCGTTACGCGCACCCGTTTCGTCGGCACCGACGGCGCCGAGGAAGAGCGCCGCCAGACACGCACGCAGCGCCTGTACGAGCGGCGCAACCTCAAGCCGGACGCCGTGGCCAAGGCCATCCTCGACGCGGTGGAGAAGAACCGCGCCGAAGTGCTGGTTGGCGCCGAGGTCTACGGCATCCGCCTGATCTCGCGCTACTTCCCCGCGCTGTCGCGCCGCATGGCGCGGCTCAACGTCGCCCCCTGAGCTACGCACCCACTCAAGACAGGAGTCTGTCATGAACGCAACTCCCATCACCGCCAACATCGGCAAGCCCGCCAAATCGGCGAAGTCCGCCGTCAAGTCCGCGTCCAACACCCGCGACCGGCTGATTCCGCGCAAGGTGCAGTTCGACTGGTCGCAGACACCGCTGGACTGGATTCCGGATCAACCGTTTGCCAGCCACTTCATCAACGAGATCAACCTGCTGCTGCCGGCCGGCGAGTTCTGGTTCTGCAAGCTCTACAACAAGGCGCTGCCGCATATCACCGACGCCAAGCTGCGCGAGGACGTGCAGATGTTCATCCGCCAGGAGGCGATGCACGCGCGCGCGCACGCCGGCGCGACGGCAGAATATCTGGGTCATCACGGCATCGAGACCGAGAGCTACACCAAGCGCGAGGACTGGCTGTTCGAGACGCTGGGAGCTGACGAACCCTTCGGCATAAAACTGCCGAAGTGGACGGAAAAGCAGTGGCTGGTATTCCGCCTCGGCATCGTTGCCGCCGTTGAGCACATGACCTGCGTGCTGGGCAACTACGTGCTGCGCAACAAGAGCTGGGACGAGGCCGGTGCCGATCCTGTGCTGCTCGACCTGCTGCGCTGGCACGGCGCCGAGGAAATCGAACACCGCAGTGTCGCCTTCGATGTCTACCGGCATCTCGGCGGCCGCTATCCCTCGCGCTACTACCTCGCCTGCATCGCCACGCCGGTCGTGTTCGGCCTGTGGGTGCAGGGCGCGGCGCATCTGATGAAGCAGGACGAGCGCTTCAAGGCCAAGCGCCCCAGCGTGTTCCGCCCGTGGATCTGGCTGGAGTGGCGGCGCCAGGCGAAGACCGGGCATCTGCCCAATCCGTTCTGGCTGATGTTCGTACAGCAGTTGCCCTTCTTCAGCCCTTGGTACGACCCGGTCAAGGAAGGTTCGACCGAGGAGGCGCTGGCCTATCTCAACGGCTCGCCCGCTGCATCGCGCGCCGCTGCCTGAAGATCACGCAAGTCACCAGTCAGCAGTCCGCGGGTGTCGATACCCGCGGACTGCGGTTGCGCTTCAGGTCTCGTACTTGAAGCTCAGGGCCACGCGCGCGCGGTATTCCTTGACCTTGCCCTTGGCGTCCACGGTCGCATCCAGCTTGATGATCTCGGCGATGCGCAGGTTGCGCACGGATGCCGATGCGGAAGCAACGGCTTGCTGCGTGGCGTCTTCCCAGCTCTTTGCACTGGTGCCCACCACTTCGATGATCTTGTAGGCGCTCATTTGATTCTCCTCGTTGTTGGATTTACCGGCGTTAGGATACGACGCCGCTTTAGACATTAGAGGAAATCCCTCCCGCCGTCACTAAACTGCGGCAGGGCGCAAGCAACCTCAGCCGCCGCCCGGCAAGGCGTAGCGCCATATGACCCAGGTGGTCATGCCGTACTGCCGGGCCAGCGAGCCGGTGTTGTACGGCAGTCCGTAGCGGGAGGCGAGCGCGCGCACGCGCGGCGCGACTTCCGGGTAGCGGTTGCTGGGCATGTCCGGGAACAGGTGATGCTCGATCTGGTGACTCAGGTTGCCGGAGAGAATGTGAAATAGTTTGCCGCCGCCGATGTTGCAGGAGCCCAGTAGCTGCCGCACATACCACTGCGCGCGCGTTTCGCCCTCGACATCCTCCTTGCGGAAGTGGTGCACGCCCTGCGGAAAATGGCCGCAGAAGATGATGATGTTGGTCCAGATGTTGCGCAGCGTATTGGCGATGAAGCTGCCGGCCACCAGCAGGCCCAGCGCCGGCAGCGCGGCAGCGCTGGCGTCGCGGCCCGTCAGCCAGCAGGCCAGCGCCGTCAATACCGCGCCGAAGACCGGCCACAGCAGGTAATCCTTCTGCACCTGCCGCCAAGCCTTGGAGATGAAGCGCCGCAGCAGGACTTTTTTCGGGCCCGCGCCGGTCTTGTCCGCCCACATGATGTCGTGCGCGCCGACGCCCCACTGGAACAACAGGCACAGCATGATGTTGATGACCGGCTGCGCCAGATGCCGCGGCTTCCAGCGCTGCGCCGGGCTCACGCGCATCGCGCCATAGCCCACGTCGGGGTCCTTGCCGATCACATTGGTCCAGGTGTGATGCACGACATTGTGCGAGTGCATCCACTGATCCGAGGGACAAACAATGTCCCACTCCCAGGTGTTGGACTGGATTTCCGGATCCTTCATCCAGTCCCACTGCGCGTGCAGGATGTTGTGCCCGATCTCCATGTTTTCGAGGATCTTGGCCAAGCCCAGCATCGCCGCGCCCAGGCCCAGCACGGCCAGCAGTTGCGGCCAGCCGGCCCAGGGCAGGCCGACGGCGGGCAGCAACCAAATGCTCAGCAGCATCACCACGCGCCCGCCCAGCGCGAGGACGCGCTGCGTGCGGATGAGCCTGAGGATGTAGGCGCGATCACGCTCGCCGCGCGAGTCCATCACTTCGTCGCGGATCGCATCTACTTCGCGGCCGAATTCTTCGATCTGTGCCTCGGTGAGGTTTACGCCGAATCTTGCTGTGGTCATAAATTTTCTCTCAAAAATACGTAGGCTGGGATGGAGCGAAGCGCAATCCCGGCATCATCGGGTGCCACGCTGGGTTTTGCTGCGCTTCAACCCAGCCTACTGGTTTAATTCGCAATCGCCGGCGGCGGCGCAGATGCAGGTCTGCACAATGCTGCCGGCCTCGTTGATGACTTTGCCGGTGCGAAGGTCGCGCACTGCGCCTGCCACCAGTGTGGTGTTGCAGGTGTGGCAGATGCCCATGCGGCAGCCGTGCGGCGGATTCATGCCGGCGTCCTCGGCCACACGCAGCAGCGGCGTCTTGTGATCCGCCTGCGCTTCGATGTTGCTTTTGGCGAAGCGCACGCGGCCGCCTACGGCGTCTGCGGGCACTTCGGCGAAGTCGGCGAGGAAGCGCTCGATGTGCAGATGCCGCGTGCGCCCAGCCTGACCGAAATATTTTTCCAGCGCCGCCAGCAGGCCCGGCGGGCCGCAGGCGTAGACCTCGCGCTCGCGCCAGTCCGGACACAGGCGATTCAACTGCTCGTCGTTGAAATAACCTTTGGTCTGCTTGAGTTCGCCGTATTCATGCGTGTGCACTTCGTACAGCTTGTAGCGCGGATGCCGTTGCGCGGTTTCCCGCATCTCATTGCCGAAGATCACGTCGAACTCGTGCGGCGCGTAGTGGATGTGCACGCTGTCAGGCAGGCGCTCCTGCGCGATCAGGCTGCGCAGCATGCTCATCGCCGGCGTGATACCGCTGCCCGCGGTGATGAACAGCGGCTTCACCGGCTGCGCGTCCGGCAGGTAGAAATCGCCCTGCGGCAGGCCGATGGGCAGGTAGTCGCCGACCTTGACCTTGCGCACGATGTGCTGCGAGATGCGGCCGCCGGCGATGGCCTTCACGGTAATGGTGAAGCATTCGTCGTCGAGCTCCGGCGGCGAGGAGATCGTGTAGGTGCGCGTGTAGTGCATGCCACCGGCCGGAATACCGACGCGAACATGCTGGCCGGCGCGATGGCTGTGCCAGTTCAGGCCGGGCCTGAGTGTCAGCGTGCGTGCATCCTTGGTCTCATCCCAGACTTTTTCGACGCGCGCTTGTAATTTGTGCGTGGTCCAGAGCGGGTTGACCAGTTCGACGTAGTGCGAGGTGCGCAGCGGATAGGCGAACAGATCGGTGATCTCCGTGATCCGTGACCACAGCGATCGCGGCGGCGCCGGACGGGCTTCCATGGTTTGCTTCTCCTAGTTAGCCCGCATGAAAAATTCATGCAGGCTCAGCTTACGTCACTCTGCATTCGGGCGCGTGTCTTGGCAACGATATACGGCGCGATCGAATTTTATTTGAACCCTGGCCGCTCACTCCGGTCGTAACTCTGGTTGCCTGTGCCTGTCACGAAACTTGCTAGTAACTACAGGTAGCCTCTCACCCGGTTTGTTTGCACGGAGGTAGCACATGCGGAGATTAGCCCCGCAGGACATGGCGTTCCTGCTCATGGAAAGACGCCATCAGCCGTTTCACGTCGGCGCGCTGAATTTATTGCGCCCGCCCGCGGACGCGCGGCCCGATTTTGCGGCGCGGCTGGCCAAGCGCCTCAACCGTTCCACCTGCGCCGCGCCGCCGTTCGACCGGCGCCTGACCAGCCGCTACGGTCTCAGCTACTGGGAGGACGATCCGAATTTCGATCTGGCCCATCACTTCGTGCATCTGGCGCTGCCCAAACCGGGACGCATGCACGAATTGCTGGAAATGGTTTCGCGCGTGCACAGCGCGCACCTGGATCGCGCCTATCCGCTGTGGCGGACCTACCTGGTCGAGGGTCTGGAAGACGGACGCATCGCAACTTACTCGAAAATCCATCACTCGCTGGTGGACGGCGTCGCCGGCATCCGTCTGATGCTCAAGACAATGTCGCCCGATGCGGCCGAATCCGCCGAGATGCCGCCGCCCTGGGAACTACGCCCGACCCGCACCCGTTTTCCGGAGTCCCTATCCCCCGGCGGCGGCCTGCGCGTGCTGGGCAGCCTGGCGGCCGAAGGCCGGCATTCCGTGCCTGCGGTGCTGCATCACCTGCGCTCTCGCTATCACGACTACCGCGCGAAGCATCCCGACCTCGTCACCAGCTTTCAGGCGCCGCGCTGCAT
>JBOICL010000291.1:0-15029 GCA_050740055.1 Stenotrophobium sp. | reverse complement strand
CAGCGGACCGTAGATCGCCGATCGCGACCCTCTTGCTCGCCTGCGCGATCCGATCCCGCTATGCGGGTCCCTCGGATTACGCTCCGGCGAGCCCCTCACGCAAGATGCCAAGCGCAGTAACTTATTCAGAGTTTCCCTAATCCGGAATGCTGATCTCGCCGCGCAGATAGGGCACCACCGCGCCCGACAGCCACACGCGGCCGTTCCTCAGTTCGCAGTCCAGCCGTCCGCCGCGCACAGAGAGTTGCACCGCCTTGAGGCGTTCGCGGCCCAGGCGCTGCGCCCAGTAGGGCACCAGCAGGCAGTGCGCGGAGCCGGTGACGGGGTCCTCGTCCACGCCCATGGCTGGCGCGAAGAAGCGCGAAACGAAGTCTTCGTCCTGGCGGCGCCCCGGCGCGGTGACGACGACGCCCTTGTCTTTGAGTGTCCGCAGCGCGGCGAAATCCGGCTTGAGTGCGGCGATATCCGCAGCGCCGCCGAACACGGCGAAATATTTGTTGCCCGCTTCCAGCAGCGTCACAGGTTTGGCGCCGAGCGCGGCGGACAGGATTTCCGGCGCGGCGCCGGTCAGGGGCTGCGGCACCCGCGCCGGCAGGTCCAGCCACAGGGCGCCATCGCGCAGCTCGACCGTGAGCACGCCCGCGCGCAGCGTGCGGAAACGCACGGTGTTGGACTCGGCGGCGATGCCGAGTTCGCCCAGCACGACGTGGCCCGAGGCGAGCGTGGCGTGGCCGCAGAGCTCGATCTCGACCGTGGGTGTGAACCAGCGCAGGACATAGTCCGCCTCCTCGCCAGGGTCGGGGACGAAGAAGGCGGTTTCCGCGAGATTGTTTTCGGCGGCGATGGCCTGCATCGTCTCGTCTGGCAGCCACTCCTTCAGCGGGCACACCGCCGCCGGATTGCCCGCGAATAGTTTTGCGGCGAACACATCGACCTGGTACAGCGGAATGGTTTTCATGCGGGCTCCGGTCTGCTTTTCACGCTACCCGCTCTGCTGGTTGCGGGCAAGATAAATGTTTAAATACATTAATTAATATTAAAATTAGTAAATATAAATAAACATTTTCCCAAGCAGAAACCGCAGAGCGGGTGCCGACACGGTGCTTGCCCAAAGGGCAATGGGTGCGGGAGGTGCCCGATGCCCGCGACCCGCGCAGGTCGGCACCCCAACCGCCCGCTCCCGCACTCGTTTTGCTTCGCAAAAACGCCGTGTCGCGGGCGGGTGACTTAACCGCCCGCGATCGTCATGTTCTCGACGAGGATCGAACCGGTGCGGATTCCCGCGTAGGGGTCCACGTCTTTGCCGATGGCCTGGATGCCGCGGAACATATCGAGCAGGTTGCCGGCAATGGTGAGCTCCTGCACCGGGTAGGCGATGGCGCCGTTCTCGACCCAGAAGCCGGCCGCGCCGCGCGAGTAGTCGCCGGTGACACCGTTGACGCCCTGACCCATCAGTTCGGTGACGACCAGGCCGCTGCCCATGTCGCGCACCAGTCCGTCGAAGTCCTTGCCTCCGGTCTGCGCGACTAGGTTGAACACGCCGCCTGCGTTGCCGGTGGTGGCCAGTCCAAGCTTGCGCGCCGAGTAGCTGCCCAGCAGCCAGCCCTGCAACACGCCACCGTCCACCAGCACGCGCTCGAGCGTCGCCACGCCTTCGCTGTCGTAGGCGGCGCTGCCCGCGCCGCGCTGGATGAAGGGTTTCTGCGTCAGCGTAACCTGCGGTGAGAACACCGGCTGGCCGAGTTTGTCGAGTAGGAAACTGGCCTTGCGGTACAGCGCGCCGCCGGAAATGGCGCCGATGAAATGGCTGAACAGCCCGCGCGCCATCTCCGGCGCGAACAGTACCGGCGCCTGCCGCGTGCCGAGCTTGCGCGCGCCGAGCCGCGCCACGGTGCGTTCGCCCGCGCGTTGGCCGA
Organism: Stenotrophobium sp.; assembly: GCA_050740055.1. Taxonomy (GTDB): domain Bacteria; phylum Pseudomonadota; class Gammaproteobacteria; order Nevskiales; family Nevskiaceae; genus Stenotrophobium. The sequence continues at coordinate 13,113 of JBOICL010000291.1, read as the reverse complement.
TGCTCTGGGCGCTTTTCAGTTCGGCCGGATTGCGCGCGTTGGAATACCAGTAATCGCGCTGCATTTCTTCGCCCTGCGTCGCCACCACCGCGCAACTCAGGCTGTGGTTGCTGCCGAGCCTCACGCCGCAGAAACCGTGGCTGTTGGCGTAGACCGAAACACCGCGATGCGTGCTGACGCTGCCGCCCTCGCTTTGCGTGATGCGCGCGTCCACCGCCAGCGCCGCTGCTTCGCATTCGCGCGCCAGGTCGATCGCGCCGTCGGGTGAAATGTCCCAGGGATGATCGAGATCGAGATCGGGAAATTCGCGCGCCATCAGCGCCGCGTCCGCAAGCCCGTTGCAGTCATCCTCGCCGGTGGCCTGGGCAATCGCGCAGGCGGCGTTCACCGCCTCGCGGATGCCGGCGTCGGAAAGATCGCCGGTGCCGGCATTGCCCTTGCGCTGGCCGAAATAGACCGTGATGCCGAGGTCGCGGTCGTGCTGGAACTCGACGCTCTCGACCCCGCCCTTGCGCACACTGACGCTGAGGCCGCGGCTCACCGAGACGCTGGCTTCGGCCTGCGTCGCGCCCTCGCGGCGCGCGGCGTCGAGAGCAGCAGCGACACGCGCTTGCAGTTCAGTGGCGTCGGGCAGGGAGTGGTCGGGCGGGTTTTGCATGGCGGTATCGGAAATGGTGGAGCCGAAACTCAGAAGCTGTTTAGAAACCGTTGCGAGCGATGGCAGTTTGCGGGCGCACGGAGCGCAGGAACCGGAGTTTACATGGGAGGTAAATAAGGATTCCGAGCACCGTACGACCGCAAAATGCCGAGCGCAGTAGGTTTATAAACAGCTTCTCAGAGCTTGAACTGTTCGCCCAGATAAACCTTGCGCACGGTTTCGTTCTGCAACAGTTCGGCAGGCGCGCCTTCGGCGATCACGCGGCCTTCGGCGAGGATGTAGGCGCGGGCACAGATGCCCAGGGTTTCGCGCACGTTGTGATCGGTGATGAGCACGCCGATGCCGCGGTCGCGCAGGTGGTGCACGATGTTCTGGATGTCGCCGACGGCGATCGGATCGACGCCCGCGAAAGGCTCGTCGAGCAGGACGAAGCGCGGGTTGGCCGCCAGCGCGCGCGCGATTTCCACGCGCCGCCGCTCGCCACCGGACAGGCTCTGGCCGATGCCGTCGCGGATGTGCCCGATGTGCAGTTCGCTGAGCAGGCGTTCGAGTTCCTGTCTGCGGCCCGCGCCGTCGAGGTCGCCGCGCACTTCAAGTATGGCCATGATGTTGTCCGCCACCGACAGCTTGCGGAACACGCTGGCTTCCTGTGGCAGGTAGCCGACGCCGAGCTTGGCGCGCGCGTGCATGGGCTGGCGCGTGATGTCCTGGCCGTCGAGTTCAATGACGCCGCCATCGGCCGGTACCAAGCCGACAATCATGTAGAACGAGGTGGTCTTTCCCGCGCCGTTGGGCCCCAGCAGGCCGACGATCTCGCCGGCCTCGACCGACAGGGAGACATCGCGCACCACCGCGCGCTTCTTGTATTGCTTGACCAGGTTGCGGGCGCTGAGAACGGATTTCACGGAGTCTTGGCGGGCGATGGTTCGGAGGGGTTCTGGGCTGCGGGCGGTGCCGATGTTGTTGCAGGTGCGTCTGGCGCCGTGGGTTTTGTCGCGGATGAGGACGATGCTTCCGGCGCGACCGGCACCGGCTTGTTTATCGCAGGCGCGGCGGGTGTGGTTGCCGGTGCCGTTGCTGCCGCAGGCTTTGCCATAGAGGGCAGCGGCGCTTCCGCGGCTGCCGGTGCGGGTTTGGATGTTGCTGCCGCGGCTGCGGGTGGCGGCGGCTGGATGATGATTTTCACCTGGCCGCTGCCGCCGTCTCCGCCCGCCTGGATGCGGCGCTCCGCCACGTTGTAGCGGATGTTGCTGCCGGTGATCTGGTCCTTGCCGCGCGTCAGCACCGAGTTGCCGTTGAGATCCACCACGCTGGTGCGCGAGTCGTAGGTCAGGATGCTGGCCTCCGCCGACACAGGCGGTTGCGGCTGGCCCTTGGCGTCCACGTCGCCGGAGTGATCCATGCGCGCGGGCGAGCCGTTGAGCCTGGCCAGGTACTGGCCGTCCGGGAACTGTTGCAGCTCAAGGCGTACGCCCTTGAGTTGCAGGTTTTCGGAATTCAGCGCGACATGCCCGGTGTAGACCATCGCGCCGCCGCTCTGCCATTCGGCGCGGTCGGCGGTGACGGTGACCGGCCCCTTCGGACGCAGGAAATCGGTGCCGCCGGTTTTCGCGGCAGGAGGATTGCCGCTTGCGGATTTGGACGGCCCGGCGGGGCTTGCGGATGTCTTCGCGGCGGGTGCGGGCGCGGGCGTGGCCGATGCGCTCGTTTTGGCGGAAAGATTTTCCACCACCGGTGCGGCGCCCGTGGATGCAGGTGCCGGCGCCGCAACAGCAGTAGCATTAGCAGCGGGCGCCGCTGCGTGCTCCTGCAACATCTTCTTGTCCATCTCCCGTTCCAGCGCGCTTTCCTCGCCGCTGAGAACCGGGGGCCGGTTCTGCGTGACGACCGGCGCAGACGCTGCGGTGCCGGGTGCCGCCGTGGTGCTTGCCGGTGCCGCCGGGGTTTGCGCCACCGCCAGCAGCGGCAGCATGAGCGCGGCGAGCGACAGCCGCAGCCATTTGTTCGCGGCGGTTCTAGCCCGGCTGCGCATAGTCCACCTTCACATCGTTCAGCAACTGCACCTTGTCGCTGGTCCAGCTTGCCGCAAAACCGGTTGCGTGAACGCGCTGCGGACCGCTCTGCATTTCTACCGGATCGCCGGTGTGTATCGTCTCCTGCGTGTTGTCCACCCACAGGTGATTGGTGGTCAGCTCCATCGGCCGTCCATTGGCGAGATGCCCGGTGAGCGTCACCGGTTCACCGAGCAGGATGCGCTGCTCGCCGGCGGGCACTTCGCCGGCCGGAGCGCTGAGCCGCCAGATGCCCTGCGGCCCGCCGAGCTGGTCGATGCTGATTCTGGCGAGCTGCGCCGACTGGTCGTCGTAATACTCGACCGTATCGGCGGTGGCGTGGAGTTGCACCTTGCCGGTTTGATCGGTTCGCAGCCAATCCACGCCGCTGAGGGTGTAGCGCGGCTGGCGCGAGGGAGACTGCTGTGACGCGACGTGCGTCGCGCCACGTTCGACGTTGGAACTTAGCCACATCAGGCTGGCGGCCAGCAGCACCAGCAGAGGAATAAGCAGGGTAAGACGCATCAGAGCTTGCCCTGCGCGCCGAGTATCAGGTCGGCGGCTTCGCGGATCGCGCCGTTGCCGCCCGCGTTGCGGCTCTGCCAGTGCGCAGCGGCGGCGGCTTTCGGGTGCGCATCCGCGACCGCCATCGCCAGGCCCACGCGCGCGAACAGCGGCAGGTCCGGCGTGTCGTCGCCCATGTGCGCGCACTGCTCGTCGGTGATGCCGAGTTTTTTCTGAATCGCTGCGTAGGCCGGCAGCTTGTCCTCGGTGTTCAGATAAACATGCTTGATGCCCAGCCAGTCCAGCCGCTTCTGCATCGCCTCGGACGGGCGGCCGGAGATGACCGCGACCTCGATGCCGTGCTTCATCAGCAGCTTCATGCCTAGTCCGTCTTTCACGTTCACCGCCTTCAGCTCGCTGCCGTCGGCCGCGAGATACAGCTTGCAGTCAGTCATCACGCCGTCGATGTCGAGGAATACGCAGCGGATTTTTTTCGCGCGCTTTTTGACGGTGGCGAGAGTGAGAGGCATCAGACAACACCTGCGCGCAAAAGGTCCTGCATGTGAATCGCGCCGACCAGTTTGCCGCTCTCGTCCACCACCAGCAGCGCGGTAATCTTGTGCTTCTCCATCAACTGCACCGCCTGTGCAGCGAGCCAGTCGGCCTTCGCACTCTTGCCGCCGCGCGTCATCACGTCGGCGATTTTCGCGGTGCGCACATCAATGCCATGCTCCAGCGTACGGCGCAAATCGCCGTCGGTGAACACGCCGAGTACCTTGTCGTGATCGTCCACGATCGCGGTCATGCCCAGGCCCTTGCGCGTCATCTCCAGCAGCGCGGTGGAAAGGCTTGCGTCCGCGTTCACGCGCGGCAGGCGCTCGCCGCCGTGCATGAGGTCGCTGATCTTGAGCAGCAGCCTGCGCCCCAGCGAGCCGCCGGGGTGCGACATGGCGAAATCCTCCGGCGTGAAGCCGCGCGCCTCCAGCAGCGCCACCGCCAGCGCGTCGCCCATCGCCAGTGTCGCCGTGGTGCTGGCGGTTGGCGCGAGGTTGAGCGGGCAGGCTTCCTGCGCCACGGTCACGTCGAGATGCACGTCCGCGGTCTTGGCCAGCGTCGAGGCCGGCTTGCCGGTCATCGCGATCAGCGGCGCGCCCATGCGCTTGATCAGCGGCAGGATCGTCAGCACCTCGGCGGTCTCGCCGGAGTTGGAGAGCGCCAGCACCACATCCTGCTTGGTGATCATGCCGAGGTCGCCGTGGCTGGCCTCGCCCGGATGCACGAAGAACGACGGCGTGCCGGTGGACGCCAGCGTCGCTGCGATCTTGCCGCCGATGTGCCCGCTCTTGCCCATGCCGGTGACGACGATGCGGCCCTTGCAGACCAGCATGATCTCGCAGGCGCGCGCGAAATCGCCGTTGATGCGCGGCAGCAGCGCATCCAGCGCGTCGCGCTCGATTTCGAGCACCTTGCGGCCCATCTGTTGCAGCGCAGCGGCGTCCATGAAGTTACTGGAAGGAAAGTGAACGCGGATGATAACCCGCGATGCCGGAAGTTGGCCCGCCCGCTCTGCCGTTAAGGCAATATAGGTGTGTGATTAATTATTATTATAAGTAATTTTATGTAAGTAAAATATAATGAAGAAGAATCGAAAGCAGGAGGTTATGCTCTCCATGCCGGCATAGGGCCTGCTGGCGAAACGAAGGATCGGAGAGAACATGAAGCCGACAAGTCGTCCGGATGGCGAGGCCGCTACAGCGAACATCACCCGGCGGATTCAAGAACTGGGAGATTGGAGAGGAGAGACCCTCGCTCACGTCCGTCAGCTCATCCACGATGCCGATCCCGACATCCAGGAGGAGTGGAAATGGATGGAAACCCCCGTCTGGTCCCATGACGGCATCGTCTGCACAGGGGAATCGTACAAGCAGGTGGTGAAGCTCACCTTCGCTCGCGGAGCCTCGATCAAGGATCCGAAGAAGCTCTTCAATTCCAGCCTGGAAGGGAACACGCGGCGTGCGATCGACCTCCGCGAAGGCGAGAAGATCAACGAAGCGGCCTTCAAACAACTCATCCGCGCCGCGGTGGCGGCCAACTCTGCAGCGCTCGCACAACGGGCAGCCAAGAAGAAGTAAGCCCGGCTAACGGATCTTCCGGCTGCTGATTTTGCGGTACGCCGCATGGGGTTCCTGCACCTGTCTCTTGTTGCTGACGCGGATGTGTGAGCGCAGCCAGGCGGCAAATTCATTTTCGGTGAATTTCCCTTCGGCTAGAAACAGGATCGCCTGGTATAACTCGGCGTCGCTGGCGCCGAGCGTGGCGCCGTTCAACTCGATGAAAGTTTCGCAGCTGACAGTCGCACTGCGCTTGTTGCCGTCAACGAAAGGATGATTCTTGACGAGGCCGAAGGCGAGGCTCGCGGCCAAGTCCGCAAGGTCAGGTGCCGGGTCGCCGTAGGTGTGGAGCTGCCGCGGGCGCGCCAGCGCGGACAGCAGCAAGCCTTCATCGCGTACACCTGCACTGCCGCCGTGCTCGGCGATCTGCCGGTCGTGCAGCGCGAGTACCAGCGGCATTTCGATCCAGATGATCACGTCGGTATTCAGCTATCGGCGAGTTTGCGCAGCATGGTGCGGCGCTTGTGCATGACGCGCTCGGCGACTTCGATCTGTTGCGCGAACACCGGATCGTGCGGCATCAGCTTGATGCCGTCCGGCGTTTCGGTGACATAGAGCGTGTCGCCCTTGTCCACGCGCAGGCGCGCGAGCAGTTCCTTGGGCAGGATGACGCCGGCGGAATTGCCGACGGTCGTGATTTTGAGTTGCATGGGTTGTCTCCGTTATCATCTTAATTATAACTAACGTAATTACATCGTCAATATCGGCGATGCAAGCTCCGATGAGGTTTTGATGCCCTGAATCGCTCTGATGCAAGCCAAGCGTGAACCGCAGATGCGTATAATCCGCGGCCTTATGCAACATGCCGCCATTGCCATCTCCGGTGTCCGCAAGGTTTACGGAGCGGTCGAAGCGCTCAAGGGCGTGGATTTCGAAATCCGCCGCGGCGAATTTTTCGGCCTGCTCGGCCCCAACGGCGCGGGCAAGTCCACCCTGATCAGCATCATCTCCGGGCTGGTGCGCGCCAGTGCCGGCCACATCAGCGTGCTCGGCCACGATACGGTGAGCGACTGGCGCGCCGCACGGCGCAGCATCGGCGTGGTGCCGCAGGAACTGGTGTTCGAGCCCTTCTTCAGCGTAGTGGACATGCTGCGCCTGCAGGCCGGGTACTACGGCTGCGGCAAGGAAAACTGGTCGTGGATCGATCATCTGCTGGAACGGCTGGAACTGAGCAACAAGCGCGGCTCGTCGATGCGCGCGCTGTCCGGCGGCATGAAGCGCCGCGTGCTGATCGCGCAGGCGCTGGTGCACAAGCCGCCGGTGGTGATCCTCGACGAGCCGACCGCAGGCGTGGACGTGGAACTGCGCCGCACCCTGTGGAGCTTCATGCGCGAACTTCATGCGGGCGGCACCACGGTGGTGCTGACCACGCATTACCTTGAGGAAGCGCAGGACCTGTGCGAGCGCATCGCGATACTCGACAAGGGTGAACTGCGCGCGCTGGAAAGCACACAGCATCTGCTGTCGCAGCATCCTTTCCGTTTTCTCAGCCTCAAGCTGGCGGACGCGTTGCGCCTGCCGGAGGGCCTGCGCGCGCTGGTCACCAGCGAGAAGAGCGGCACGCTGGAACTGAAGCTGGAAACCGGCCGCCATCCCATCGGCGGCGTGCTGGAGTCGCTGCGCACAGCGGGCTGCGGCATCGAGGACGTCCACACGCGCGAGCCGACGCTGGAAGATATTTTTGTGGAGCTGACCAATGGCGGCGCCAATGAAAAATAACCGCATCGGCTTCTACACGCTGCTCAAGAAGGAGATCAAGCGTTTCTGGAGCGTGCTGGGCCAGACCGTGACCGCGCCGGTGATTACCGCGCTGCTGTACCTGCTGGTGTTCGCGCAGGCGATGAAGGGCCGCGTCGAGGTCTATCCAGGCGTGGGCTACACCGAGTTCCTGGTGCCGGGCTTGATCATGATGACGGTGATCCAGAACGCCTTCGCCAACACCTCGTCGAGTCTGGTGCAGTCCAAGATCATGGGCAACCTCGTGTTCCTGATGATGGCCCCGCTGGGCGCGTTGGACTGGTTCGGTGCCTATGTCATCGCCGCGCTGGTGCGCGCCGTGCTGGTGGCGCTGGCGATGGTCGTGGTGACGTGGTTCTTCGTGCCGCTGCCCGTGCATGCGCCACTGGCGTTGTTACTGATGTTCCTGCTGTCCGGCGGGACAATGGCAGTGCTCGGCATCATTGCCGGCGTCGTCTCGCAGAAATTCGACCACATCGCCGCCTTCACCAATTTCCTGATCACGCCGATGTCGTTCCTGTCCGGCGTGTTCTACTCGGTGCATTCGCTGCCGCCGTTCTGGTACCAGGCTTCGCACTTCAACCCGTTTTTCTTCATGATTGACGGTTTCCGTTACGGTTTCTTCGGCGTCGCCGACGTGCCGATCTGGATGAGCCTGGCGTGGACCGCGGGTTTCTTCGTGCTGCTGTCGGCAATCTGCCTGTGGATGCTGGCGACCGGTTACAAAATGAGACGATGAACATGATGACTGCAAAAGAGATCGAGAAGCTGATCGAAGCGGGCCTGCCCGGATCGCTGGTGATGGTCAAGGGCGACGATGGCCAGCATTTCGAGGCCGAGGTGCTCTTCACCGGCTTCGCTGGCAAGACGCCGGTACAGATGCACCGTATGGTCTACGACACACTGGGCGAGCGCATGGGCCGTGAAATCCATGCGCTGAAACTTTCGACGCGCGCGCCCAAAGCGCCCTGCGCCTGAGATGTTAAAAAGCGTCGTGAGCGATGGGAGTTTGCGCGAGGACGGAGCGCAGCACTCAGGGAATATGTAGGGCATATGCAGTAAATATGTGAGGATGCGAGCACCGCCCTCGCGCAAAATACCGAGCGCAACAGCTTTTTATGGACAAGTTCATCATCGAAGGAAACGGCCCGCTCAATGGCGAAGTCGCCGCCAGCGGCGCCAAGAACGCGGCGCTGCCGATTCTCTGCGCCAGCCTGCTGTCGGACGAGGCGCTGCACGTCACCAACGTGCCCCGGCTCTGGGATATCGGCACCACGCGCAAGCTGCTCACGCAGATGGGCGTGGACGTGCAGCAGCCCGATACTCACGAGCTGGTGGTCAACGCAAAATCCATCACCACCTGCGTCGCGCCCTATGAGCTGGTGCGCACGATGCGCGCGTCTATCCTCGTACTCGGCCCGCTGCTGGCCAAGCGCGGCGAAGCGCATGTGTCCCTGCCTGGCGGCTGTGCCATCGGCGCGCGCCCGGTCGACCTGCACCTGATGGGCCTGGAGGCGATGGGCGCCGAGATCAAGCTGGAAGGCGGTTTCATCCAGGCCAGGGCCAGCCGTCTCAAGGGCGCACGCATTTACTTCGATACCGTCACCGTCACCGGCACCGAAAACCTGATGATGGCGGCGGTGCTGGCGGATGGTGAAACCATCCTCGAAAACGCCGCGCGCGAGCCGGAAGTGGTCGATCTTGCACGCTGCCTGCGCGCGATGGGCGCGAAGATCGAGGGCGAGGGCAACACCACCATCCGCATCCAGGGCGTGAAGGAACTGCACGCCGCCACGCACCGGATCCTGCCGGACCGCATCGAGACCGGCACCTTCCTCGTCGCCGGTGCGGTTACGCGCGGCCGCGTGCGTGTGACGCACACCGAGCCGGGCCTGCTCGACGCCGTGCTGGTGAAGCTGCAACAGGCCGGCGCGATCATCCGCACCGGTACCGATTTCATCGAGGTGGACATGCAGGGCCGCCGTCCGAAAGCGGTGAATCTGCACACCATGCCGCATCCCGGATTTCCCACCGACATGCAGGCGCAGTTCATGGCGCTGGACTGCATCGCGGAAGGCGTGGGCGTCATCAAGGAAACGATTTTCGAGAACCGATTCATGCACGCGCAGGAGCTGCTGCGCTTGGGCGCGGACATCCGCACCGAGGGCAATACCGCCGTCATCACCGGCAAGGAATCGCTGATGGCCGCGCCGATCATGGCCACCGACCTGCGCGCCTCGGCGAGCTTGGTGATCGCCGCGCTGGCGGCCGAGGGCGAAACCTTCATCGACCGTATTTACCACATGGATCGCGGCTACGAGGACATCGAGGGCAAGTTCCGCGCGCTGGGCGCCAAGATCAAGCGCGTCTCGAAGTTGATGTAAAAATATTTCTCATCTCCCAAATGGTGAGAGAGGGCAAGCGACGCGCCTCGATTACGCTTCATTCGTTTCACCCGCTCGCACTGTTTTGTCCAGCATACTTGTTATTTATTATTAACTATATTGTTAATAATTAACTAAAATATAACAATGCCGCTGCGCTAAACCGGCAGAGCGGGTGAGCAAATATTCCCGCTCGACCGCCCCGCCAGACCGCTACGGAAACTCTGAATAAGCGTCGCGAGCGCAGGCAGGTTGCGTGAGGACGGAGCGCAGGAACCGGAGCATACAAATTAGTATGTGAGGATTCCGAGCGGGCCGCGAAGGGCGGAGCAGGGACCTGCTTGCGGGATGCGACCCCACCGCGGACTGTAGATCGCCGCTTGCGGCCCTCTTGCTCGCCTGCGCGATCCGATCCCGCTGCGCGGGTCCCTCGGATTACGCTCCGGCGAGTCCCTCACGCAAGATGCCAAGCGCAGCAGCTTATGCAGAGTTTCCCTAAAATGCGCGCCCTATGACGACTTCGCTCACCATCGCCCTATCCAAGGGCCGCATTCTTGAAGACAGCCTGCCGCTGCTGGCCCAGATCGGCCTCAAGCCCGCGGGCGACATCGGCCGCCTGCTGCGCGTGCCGACCAATGTGGCGGGCATCAGCCTGGTCATCATCCGCCCCGCCGACGTGCCCACCTTCGTGGAATACGGCGCGGCTGACATGGGCATCACCGGCAAGGACGTGCTGATGGAGCACGGCGGCGAGGCGCTCTACGAGCCGCTGGACCTGGGCATCGCGCGCTGCCGCCTGTCGGTGGCGCAGAAGAAAGGCGCGGTGCTGCCGAGTGATGGCCGCCGCCTGCGTGTTGCGACGAAATATCTGGAACTCACGCGTCGCCACTACGCCGCCAAGGGCCAGCAGGTCGAACTCATCAAGCTCTACGGTTCGATGGAGCTGGCGCCGCTGGTGGGGCTGGCCGATGTCATCGTCGATCTGGTCGATACCGGCAACACGCTCAAGGCCAACGGCCTGATCGAAACCGAAATCATCGCGCAGGTCAGCGCGCGTATAGTGGTGAACAAGGCCGCGATGAAGATGAAACACGCACTGGTGCAGGACTGGCTGACGCGGCTGCGCGAGGTCTCTGGCGATGTCTAAACCCAAATTGGAAATCAGCCGGCTCGATACGCGCGAAGCAGGCTTCGCTGCGGATTTCGCCAGCCTGCTCGACCGCGCGCCGGAGCAGGACGCCGAGCTGATGCTGGCGGTGGAGCGCATCGTCGCCGATGTGCGCACGCGCGGCGATGCGTCGCTGCTGGAGCTGACCAACCGTTTCGACCGCCGTAGCCTGTACGTCGCCAAGGAGTTGCAAGTCGCGCCGGTCGAACGCGAAGCGGCGTGGGATGGCTTGCCCGCCGATCTGCGCGCGGCGCTGAGTACGGCCGCGAAGCGCATCCGCGCCTACGCCGAACGTCAGAAGCTCGCGGACTTTGAATACACCGATGCGCATGGCAACCGGCTCGGCCAGCGCATCACGCCGCTCGACCGCGTAGGGCTTTACGTGCCCGGCGGCAAGGCGGCGTATCCGTCGTCGGTGCTGATGAACGCGATCCCCGCGAAAGTCGCGGGCGTAGGCGAAGTCGTTATGGTGGTGCCCGCGCCGGGCGGCGAACTCAATCCTGTCGTACTCGGCGCCGCGCATCTGGCCGGCGTCGATCGCGTGTTCACCATCGGCGGCGCGCAGGCGATCGCCGCGCTGGCCTATGGCACGGCCACCATTCCCGCCGTGGACAAGATCGTCGGCCCCGGCAACGCCTACGTCGCCGCGGCCAAGCGCATCGTCTTCGGCCAGGTCGGCGTCGACGCCATCGCCGGGCCTTCCGAAATCGTGGTGATCTGCGACGGCGGAACCGATCCGATGTGGATCGCAATGGACCTGTTCTCGCAGGCTGAGCACGGTGAGGATTCGCAGTCGATTCTGCTGTCGCCTGATCGCGCCTTCCTCGATCATGTCGCCCGCGCAATGGCGGCGCGGCTGGGCGAACTGCCACGCGCGGAAACGGTGCGCGCGTCGATCAGCAATCGTGGTGCCCTGATCGCCACGCGCGATCTCGACGAAGCCATTGCATTGTCCAACCGCATCGCGCCGGAGCATCTGGAACTGTCGGTGGAACAGCCGCGCGAGTGGCTCAAGAAAGTGCGCCATGCCGGCGCGGTGTTCCTCGGCCGTCACACGCCCGAAGCCTTCGGCGACTACTGCGCCGGGCCGAATCATGTACTGCCGACCTCACGTGCCGCGCGCTACTCGAATCCGCTCGGCGTTTACGAGTTCCAGAAGCGCAGCAGTCTGATCGAATGTAGCCCGCAAGGCGCAAAAGTGCTGGCGGACATCGCCGGGAAAATTGCCGATGCCGAAGGCCTGCAGGCGCACGCAGCGAGTGCCCGAGACCGATTTTAGGTCGAGGGCTCTCGCCCCCGCACTCGGGGGCGCGCGACAGAAAATAAAACCAGGGCGAAATATGACCGAAGGGAATCCCTGCGGGACGCTTCGCTAACCCGCCCTATGGGCTACGGGCTGTCTAACGCCTTGTTGGGCTTGCTTACGCCGGTAGCTTGACTGCAAGGACGTCAACTTTCTCGATGGACGGCGGCTTGGAGAAAAGCTCACCGGCCTTTGCCATAAGTGCTGCTGCGACCTTACCTGAAAGGTGAGCTTGCCGGCCCGCCTCGTTCGGGAAGGCATCGAAAATTCCAAAGGTGCTTGGACCGAGGCGGATTCCGAACCAAGCCGTGGTGGCTGGCTCCTCCATCACGAGAGGCAGGCCACCAAGAAGAAAACTCTCGACATCCTTCTCCTTTCCGGGTTTCGCTTCCAGACGGACAAACAACGCTACTTTAACCATGACATGTCTCCTGTGAGTGCAACAACCACACCATACGCCCGACGCGCCCTGAAGAAAGCCCAGCTTGTATTTAGGCTTCCAAATCAAATCCTATCACGGGCCATTGTCCCCTCGATGATTCTTCGAAGAGCGCGATAACCCTCGACAAGTCGCGGACCGGGCCGGCCCAGAAACGCCTCGGTGATGGCAACGACATTCTTCCGTTGTATCGCGCGAACCTCGCCCCAGTTTTCGCGGCGCAGTACGACGTCGGCGCGGTAGTTTTTTTCCTCGACGCCGCACCACGACATCACGATGGCGTCGGGTTGCATCTCTCGCGCCATGTCCGGCGACACCTGCACGCTCTTCATGGCCTGCACGGCGCAAGGATTGATGCCGCCCGCGAGTTCGATGATATCGGTCACCCATGAATCTCTCGCAGGAACAATCACCGGCTTGGGCCACCACTCGACGAGAATCTTTGGCCGCCCTGCGCTGGATTCGGCCGGCGGCATCTGCGCCTGCATCTGCGCGACCAGCGTGCGCCCGCGTGCGAGCACGCCCAGCGCTTCCGCGATCTCGATAATGCTGGTGTAGACATCGTCGAGACTCAGCGGATCGATCACCAGCAACGGCAGGCCATGGTCGCGCAGGCCATCGACGATGCGTTCGTGGCCGGGCACGGTCAGCGAGGTCAGCACGAGGTCCGGCTTGAGCGTGCGTACCTGCTCCACGTC
>JBOICL010000290.1:0-3868 GCA_050740055.1 Stenotrophobium sp. | reverse complement strand
TCGTTGCGGTAGAAGAATTCCGCCTGCGCGACGAAGTTGGTGACTTCCGGATTGCCGTGCGGCGCCCACTTGTAAACACCGTCGAGGATGGTCAGCGCACTCTTGCCGCTGAAGTCGGTGGGAGTAGCCGTGCCGTCGGAGCGGCCACGCGGCGTTGAACGTAGCTGCGACAGGCCGATGCGCCAGGAGCTGCTGTCGCTGATGTCGCCGCCGACGTGCGTGAAGGCGGTGTAGCTGCCGATATTGGTGTGGTTGCCCCCGCCGGGGAACACGTCGCCGCGCAGCAGTTCGCTGCCGAATTCCAGCAGCAGGTCGGTGGGCGCGACCCAGCGCAGTTGCACGCCGTCGTCGCCTAACTGGTTGCCCAGCATCGCGCGGTAAACCAGCGGCGCGTCGGCGAAGTCCCAGGCATGGGCGTGCTGGCTGTTCTGGTAGCCGATGTCGGAGAAGAAGCGGCCGAGCTTGACCGCGAAGCCGTCGGGCAGGGCGATGGTATTCACATAGGCCTCCTCGATACCGACGCCACCCTGCGGCTTCACCGACAACACGGCCCAGCCGTGGAACTGGTCGTCCACGTTGGATTCCACCGCGAGCTCTGTTTCGCCGATGCTGAGACCCTCGCGGCGCTGGTCGGCGTCATCGCCGATCTGGTAGCCCGGCACGACCGCCGGGGAATGATTGCTGTAGTGCGCGTAGCTGCCGTCCATCACCAGGCTGATCTTGGGATTGAAGGCGTTGCCGGTGTTGGTCACAACCGGCGGCGGTGGAGGTGGCGGTGCCTGTTCGGCGGTTTCGACTTTCTGCAGGCGCTGTTCCAGCGACTTGATCTGCTGCTCGTACTGCGTCTTGAGTTGCTGCATTTCTGCGCGGATCTGCCGGAGTTCGGCGCTGTCTTTCTGGGCGGGCGTGTTCTCCGCCGCATAGGCCGGCGCGCAGGCGCACGCGGCGATGCCCAGGAAAATAAGTGTGTTGCGGATCATGAAATCCTCGTTCGTCGGTCAAAAGCGGGCGGGCAGCACGGGGCTGCGCGTCAAAAAACGAATCAACGGACGGGGATGGGCGGGGCGCGGATCGGGTAGTGAATGACGGCGAGGGCCACGCGCACGGCGGGCAAGGCCGCGAGCGGCGTTTCGTGTGTGGGCGTCAGCAGCAGTTGCGGCGCCGGCGGCGCGACCGCGCTGCCGGTGTGCGCGGGGGCGTGGGCGCAGATCTGGCAGGTCTGGTCCGGCGCGGAGAGCAGGGGGTGCTGAAAACTGTGCGCGACCAGCAGCCACTGGCCCAGGAGCAGGGTCAACAGCAGGGCATATGTGCCGAAAGGGCGGGTGCGCATGGTCAGCGATTCTATACCGGGACGTGTCCGGAGCACGTTAGACTACCGATATGAGATTGTCGTTCACCAAGATGCAGGGCGCGGGCAACGATTTTGTCGTCATCGACGCCACCCGGTCGCCGTTCAAGTCAACTCCGCCGCTGCTGGCCAGGCTCACGGATCGCCGCTTCGGCGTCGGCTGCGACCAAGTGCTGGTGGTGGAGCCTGCACCCGCGCCGGACGTCGATTTCAATTACCGCATCTTCAATGCCGATGGCTCCGAGTCAGGCCAATGCCTCAACGGTTCACGCTGCTTCGCGCGTTTCGTGCGCGACAACGGCCTCAGCGGCAAGGATCTGATCCGCGTGCGCACCCAGACCAGTGTGCTGGAACTGCGCTTGCAGTCCGACGGCCAGGTGCGCGTCAATGCCGGCGCGCCACGCCTGGAGCCGGCGGAGGTGCCTTTTACCGGCGCGTCCGTGCGCGCACTGCGCTACCCCCTTACGCTGGATGACGGCACGCGCATAGAATTCGCCGCCGTCAGCATGGGCAACCCGCATGCGATCATGGAAGTAGCGGATGTGGAAACCGCGCCGGTGACCACGGTGGGCGAGGCCTTGCAGCATCACGCCGCGTTTCCGCAGCGCGTCAATGCCGGATTCATGCACATAGCCGATGCCAGTCACATGACTCTGCGCGTCTACGAGCGCGGCGCCGGCGAAACTCTCGCCTGCGGCAGCGGCGCCTGCGCGGCGGTGGTCGCGGGGTGCCTACGGGGAAAGCTGGGGCCGGAAGTGGACGTGCGCGTGCGCGGCGGCGTACTGCGCGTCGAATGGCAGGGCGAGGGCCAACCGGTGTGGATAACCGGGCCCGCGGAAACCGTGTTCAATGGGGAAATTGAGTGGCCGGGCTGAGCGGCGGTTTTTCCGGCGGTTCGCGCACAGGTTAAAACAGGATGCTTCGCGGAACTCACTGACCCGCGCAGAAAAGGGGGAGCAGCATGAGCAAAAAAAACGAAATAGCCGCCGCACAGGCGATCAAGTTCGACGCGCCCGCGCTGGATGAGACGCAGGTCGCCGCCTACCTCAAGGCGAATCCGGATTTTCTTTCACACCATTCCGAACTGCTGGAAGAAACTGAACTCAAGCATGTTTCCGGGTCGGCGGTATCGCTGATCGAGCGCCAGGTGGAAATCCTGCGTGCAAAGAATCATCGCCTGGAGGACCGCCTCGCGCGTCTGCTGGAAGCCGCCCGCGAAAACGAAAAACGCTCCGACCATGTGCACAAGCTGGCGCGCACGCTGATCCGCGCGCCTTCGCTGGGTGGCGTGGTTGCCGGCCTGCGCCAGTGCATGCGCGAGGATTTCGGCGTCGAGGAAGTGTTCGTCGGCCTCAACCCCGCGTCTTACAGGCGCCACGACATCGAAGGGCTGACGCCGGTGGACGGCGAAGGCAAGATCGGCAAGGCTTTCGAGAATTTCCTGCGCACGCGGCTGATTGAGTGCGGGCCGCTGGCCGAGCCGCGCGCCCGATTGCTGTTCCCGCACGTAGAGAGCCCGCTGCTGTCGGCTGCTGTCGTGCCGCTGGAGAAGGAAAAAAATCTCGGCATGCTGGTGCTGGCCAGCCACGATGCCGGGCGCTTCCAGCCGCGGCAGGGAAAATTGTTCCTGGAACTGACCGCGGAACTGGTCTCCGCCGCCATCCGCGCGCGCATCTAGCGGGTTGCCGTGAGTCGCGAGCCGCCGGATTTTTTCGCGCCGCTCGCCGCCGGGTATCTGGAATATCTGCGGCACGAGCGCCACTACGCGGCCAACACCCTGGACGCGACGCGGCGTGATCTCGCGCATTTTTCGGACTGGTGCGCGCAGTCACATATCGTGGCGCTGACGGGTATCGACGCGCACGCGGTGCGCGCATTTGTCGCTGCCCGCCATCGGCAGGGCGCGCAGCCGGTGTCGCTGCATCGCTATCTTTCCACCCTGCGCAGTTTTTTCCGTTACCAGATTCGCCAAGGCCGCCTGTCGGCGAATCCCGTGGCCGGCGTGCGCGCCCCGCGTTTCAAACGCAAGCTGCCCGGCGTGATCAGCGCGGATGAATTGACCGCGGCGCTGGACCGGCCCGCTCCCGCAGCGAACGAGATTCGCGATACGGCGATGGTGGAGCTGTTCTATTCCGCCGGCCTGCGCCTCGCCGAACTGCACGATCTTGACGCATCCGCTGTTGGAGCGACGCAGACGGAATTGATCGTGCGCGGCAAGGGCGGCAAGGAGCGCGTGGTGCTGATCGGGCAGAAAGCGCGCGAGGCGCTGGATCGGTGGCTGGCACTGCGGCGGAAACTGGCGGCTACAGATGAGACGGCCTTGTTCGTCGGTGCGCGCGGCGGCCGGCTGGCGCGCAGCATGATCGGCCGCAGTCTTGCGCAGTGGGCGCAGCGGCACGGCCTCGCCGCCCACCTGCATCCGCACCGCCTGCGGCATTCCTTCGCCACGCACCTGCTGGAAAATAGCGCCGACCTGCGAGCGGTGCAGGAACTGCTGGGCCACGCCAATCTCTCCACCAC
>JBOICL010000289.1:0-3637 GCA_050740055.1 Stenotrophobium sp. | reverse complement strand
GTATGGGCCTGCGCGGCGGCGTTGAGAAAGCCTGGCCGCGCAGGGTATAAAGTCGGCGCATTCCAGCCAGGGAAAGTCATGAAACTGTCCAGCAGAACTTTCAACGATGGCGGCCTGATTCCTGGCCGCTGCGCATTTTGCGTGAAAGCGCCGAATGGTCACGTGACCCTGTCACTGAACCTCAATCCGGAATTGAACTGGAGCCATGCTCCCGTCGATACGCGCAGTTTTGTCATCACCTGTATCGATACGGATGCGCCAACCCGGCCGGACGACGTGAATCAGGACGGCCGCGAAGTTCCCGCTGGCCTGCCGCGCAGCGAGTTCGTGCACTGGCTGATGGTGGATGTCCCGGCCGGCATCACGCAGATCGCCGAAGGCGCCTGCTCGGAGGGCGTGACCGCCAAAGGTAAGGGCAAGCCGGCCGGGCCGGCGGGATCACGGCAAAGCGTGAACGATTACACCGGATGGTTCGCGGGCGACGGCGGCATGGCAGGCAACTATCTCGGCTACGATGGCCCTTGCCCGCCGTGGAACGACGCACTCGTGCATCACTACAACTTTACGGTGTATGCCACAGGCCTCGAAAAGTGCCCGGTCGTGGAGAATTTCACCCTGAAAGATCTGCGCACCGCGCTTAATGGCCAAGTGCTGTCTTCAGCCAGCATCATAGGCCGCTACAGTCTCAACCCGCGATTTCGTTTGGTCTGATTCATCGTAAAAACCGGATGAAACTTGCTGAAACCGGCGCGGTCATAACGCCGCTGGCTCACTCAGCACACTTAGAGTAAAGACAATAATGTCACGTGAAACCCTGGTGAAAATCTTCGCGCCTCTGGCGGTCTCGGCGTCCATCGTCGGCGCTGCGTTCATGATGTCCGGCGCGCCGCCGCCGGTGAATGCGCATTCCAGCGCTGCCGCAGTCCTTGGCAGCGGTAGTTCCGCGCTGCCGCTGCAAGGCGGCGTGCCGTCTCTGGCGCCGATGCTCAAGCTGGTCATGCCGGCGGTGGTCAACATCGCAGTCACCAGCAAGGTGGAAATCCAGAATCCGCTGCTCAACGATCCTTTTTTCCGCCGCTTCTTCGGCGCACCGGATCAGCAGCAGCCCCAGACCCAGGAGGCCCAGGCCATCGGCTCCGGCGTGATCGTGGATGCGGCGAGGGGCTATGTGCTGACCAATAACCATGTGGTCGATCAGGCCGACAGCATCAAGGTGCGCCTCAACGATGACCGCGAATACACAGCCAAGCTGATCGGCAAGGACCCGCAGACCGACATCGCCGTGCTGCAGATCAAGGCGGACAATCTGACCGCGTTGCCGATTTCGGATTCCGACAAGCTGCAGGTCGGAGACTTCGTCGTCGCCATCGGCTCGCCGTTCAACCTGCGCCAGACTGTTACCAGTGGCATTGTCAGCGGCCTTGGCCGCACCGGCATGGGCGACGGCTACGAGGATTTCATCCAGACCGACGCCAGCATCAATCCCGGTAACTCCGGCGGCGCACTGGTCAACCTCCGCGGCGAACTGGTCGGCATCAATTCCATGATCCTGTCCCGTTCCGGCGGCAATATCGGCATCGGCTTCGCCATCCCGACCAACCTCGCCAGGAGCGTGATGAATCAGTTGATCGAGCACGGCAGTGTCGAGCGCGGACGCATTGGCGTCACCGGCCAGGACCTGAGTCCCGATCTGGCCAAGGCGTTTGGTTTGAGCACGGCCCACGGTGCGATCATCTCGCGTGTGCTGCCCAAGTCGCCGGCGGCCCAGGCAGGGCTGAAATCCGAAGACATTATCCTCGAGGCCAACGGCAAGGACATCGAGAGCTTTTCGCAGTTGCGCACCATCGTCGGTCTCCTGCGCGTGGGTGACAAACTCAATCTCAAAATCCTGCGCAGCGGCAAGACGCAGAACATCACGGTCACGGTGGGCAAGGATGAGGTCGTGGCCGCGACTGGCGACGAGCTGAATCCGCGCCTGGCGGGTGCGACTTTCGCCGCGCTGGACGAGAGCACACAGCAGTCCCAGGACGTGCATGGCGTGCTGGTCAAGACGGTTGCCGACAACAGTCCCGCCGCGCAGGCCGGTCTGCAAGCGGGCGACATCATCACCTCGGTGAACCGCCAGCCTATCGAAAACCTGGGCCAGTTCCAGAAACTCGCCGGCTCCAAGAGTTCGCAACTGCTGCTGCATGTCCGCCGCGGCAACGGCGCGCTGTTCCTGCTACTCGAATAAACCGCAGGTTTCACAAACGGGGCGGCGGGCTATACTAAGTTCCGCTGCCCCATTTTTTTGCCCATGATCGACGCAGAATTCGAACAGCTTGAAGACCGCGCCCAGCGCCTGATGGCGGCCTATCGCCAGGCCCGGCTGGAACAGAAGCGCGCGATCCAGGAACGCGACCGCCTGCTGGCACTCAATGCCGAGCTGCGGCGCCGTATCGAAGGCATCGTCGATCGCATCCGGGCGCTGGAAGCGGAGCCCGAAACATGAGTCCCGTGAGTGCCGGCAAGGCCAAGGATGCGCTCAGCGTCACCGTGCGCATCATGGGCAAGGAATACGCCGTCGCCTGCCCGCCAGAAGAACACGAGGCGCTGGTGAAATCGGCGGACTTTCTCAACGAGCGCATGACCAGCATCCGCAAGCGTGGCAAGGCGCTGGGCGCGGAGCGCATCGCGGTGATGGCGGCGCTCAACATCGCGCGCGAACTGCTCGAACTCAAGGGCACGGAAGGCATCGTGTCCCCCGACGCCGAGGCGCTCGCCCGCGTGCGCCAGTTGCGGCTCGATATCGACTCCACGCTGGCGCTGGAATAGGCCGTGGCCGGCGCGTGAATGCGCCTTCGCGCAACTGCCGCCATCGCAGGAAATCCAGGCGTATGAGCACACGCAAAGTGTTATTCTCGCCACCGGTGTCTCCTGCAGTGTTCGACAAGCGCTCCGAACCCCTTGAGCCTATTTGCAAACCCCGGGAGCCATACCTGTGTTTGGCGTGCAGGCCCGCCTCGCAGCGGGAAGCCCGATAACATGGAGCGGCACCCACTTGAGACCTCGTCTCAAGGTAGTGAACGCATGACGGCACAGGCGGGAGACACCCCTACCCTTTCAGCCGCGCGCAAAATCGGTTTGCGCCGCGAACTGCGCCGCCGCCGTGCGGACATCCCGCCCGCCACCGCACGATCCGCCGCGCTCTCTGCCGCCATTCACCTGCTACGCAACCGCTGGCTGCGGCAGGCGCGACATGTCGCGATCTATCACGGCTACGGCAATGAACTGTGCACTACTCCTCTGCTGGAAATGCTGCTGGACAGCGGCCGGCATGTGTATGTGCCGCGCGTCGTTGGCGAAGGCCGCATGCGCTTTTACGAACTTCGGCGCGGCACTGCCCTGCGCCGAAACCGCTACGGCATTGCCGAACCCGCGAGCCATGCGCGCCGGCGCGGGCCGCGGCGCATGGACCTGATCGTGCTGCCCTTGCTGGGATTCGACGCGCAGGGCCGGCGCCTGGGCAGCGGCGGCGGCTACTACGACCGCGCACTGGCGTTTCCGCGCGCCTTCCGGCGGCCCAGGTTCATCGGCTACGCCTACGCCGCGCAGGAAGTTGACGACATCCCGATCGAAGCCTGGGATATCCGCCTCG
>JBOICL010000288.1:0-3614 GCA_050740055.1 Stenotrophobium sp. | reverse complement strand
TGGATGCCCTGCTCACCGATGCCGAGATCGCGCGCGCCAGGACGCTCGGCGCCGAACTGACGAAGAACGACTCCAACACCATCTATATCCCGCTGCAGGACCAGCATCCGGCAGGCACCGCGATCATTTTTTCGGCGGAGTACAAGGGCAAGCTGTTTTTCCTGCTGATGGCCACCGACCGCCATCTCAATGTTACCGTCGTGCAGCCGATGAACACCTTGCACGTGCCGGAGGCCGCGCACAGCAAGGCTTACGCCCGCTTCAAGGGCATCGCGGTGGACAAGCTGCCCGTCGCCAGCGGCAGCGACCTCGACGCCGCGATCACCGCGGCGGTGAAGAAGGCGGGAACGCTGCTCTACGTGAGGCTGAAAAATGCTTAAGAAGCGGCTGATCGAACTGGCGCTGGCGGCGGTTTTCCTGACGCTGCTCTGGGGCGGCCGTAACCTGGCGATGGCCGCTGCCGCCCAGGAATCCGCCACGCCCGCGCACGCGCAGATGCAGTCCGCGCCCGCGGCCACATCGGCAAGTCAGCAGCAGGGCAGCGGCAGCCCCGGATCGGCGTCCGGGGCAGGCTTCGACTTCTTCAGCGACAAACCGGTGCAGGGCACGCAGGTGGTGGAACTGCCGCCGCCCAAGTCGAAATGGGCGACGGTCGGCGGGCCGCTGGCGCTGGTCGCGTTTTTCTTTCTGATGAATCTGATCGTCTGGTGGCTGATTCCGTTTTCCTCTCATAGTGTCGATATCAACCTGCGGGACCTGCCACCGGCCGCACGACGCGGCATCGCCATGGCGACCGCGTTCTTCGGTGTTGCCTTCTGTTTCGGTGCCACCGAGATCTGGTATCAGCTGCAACTCAACGGCAGCGCCGAAGCATTTTTCGCGCAGATGTCGCTGGGCAAGATCATCATCATGACCCACGCGCACCTGTTTGGTTTCACCACCGCATTCTTCATCGTTGGCATTCCGTTCTCGCTGCAATTCCCGCACATCAAGGCCTATCAGTGGGTGTTCCCGGTTGGTCTTTCGGCGTCGCTCACCGACGTGATTTCATGGTGGGGCATCAAGTACGTCGCCGGCAGTTTCGAATATGTGTCGATGTTCTGCGGCGTGCTGTTCACCATCAGCTACATGTGGATGCTGATCGGCCTGCTGCGCGTGCTGCTGTTCCCGGACGTGATCTGGGCGAGCGACAAGGACAGCAACGAGCGGCGCATGAAACTCAAGGAAAAGCAGATGGCCGGACGTGATCGTCCGAAGGCATGACATGATCGTGGACTATGGGTGCCGCCAACAGGATTTTCAGGCGGCTGTAAAACCAAGGAAGATTTCAAGGGTCGAACAGCGTAGTGACATCATCCGTTTCCATCCGGATGGGTCGGACAAGCATGCAAAACAAAGGAGTTGCACATGAACTATTTCGTCACAGGTGCCACCGGCTTCATCGGCAAATTTCTTCTGGCGCGGCTGCTGGCCCGCGAGGACGCCAAGGTTTACGTGCTGATCCGCGAATCCTCCGCCGACAAATTCGCGGCGATGCAGGAACGCTACGGCGAGGCCGGCAAGAAGCTGGTGATGCTGGCCGGCGACATCACCACGCCGGGGCTGGTCGCAGCAGAGGATTTCAAGAAGCTGCAAGGCAAGATCGGCCATGTGTTTCATCTGGCCGCCGTCTATGACATGAACATGGACGACGCCACCGGCGACCGCATCAACAACGAGGGCACGCGCAACCTCGTCAACTTCGTCAACGAACTGGGCGGCAAGGTGCGCCTGCATCACGTCTCCAGTGTGGCGGTGGCGGGCGGCGAGTTCGACGGCCGTTTCACCGAAGACATGTTCGACGAGGGCCAGAGCACCAGCCATCCCTACTTCCGCACCAAGTTTCAGTCGGAAGCCATCGTGCGCAACGAGAGCAAGGCGCCGTTCCGCATCTACCGCCCCGGCGCGGTGGTCGGCTCCAGCGAAACCGGCGAGATGGACAAGATCGACGGCCCCTACTACTTCTTCAAGACGCTGCAGAAGCTCAGCCAGAGCGTGCCCAAGTGGCTACCGCTGCTCGGCATCGAGGGTGGCAAGGTGCCACTGGCGCCGGTCGATTACGTGGCGGCGGCGCTGGATGTGATCGCGCATAAGGACGGGTTGGACGGACAGTGCTTCCACCTGATCCAGTCCAATTCGCCGACCGTCGGCGAACTGCTGGAGACGATACTGGAAGCCGCGCACGGTCCCGAGTTCGCGCGCAAGTTTGAGCTGCCCTCGCTGCCGCCGGTGATGCGCAAGCTGACCAGCCGCATGGTCAACCGCATCCCCGAATCGGTCACCAAAAATATCTCCAAGGCGATCGGCGTGCCGGTGTCGGTGCTCGGCTACGTCAGCAACCGCGCCGTGTTCGACGACAAGCAGGCGCGCGCCGCGCTGCGCGGCAGCGGTGTGTCCTGCCCCGACATCAAGGATTACTGCGAAAAGCTGTGGCAGTACTGGGAGCAGCACCTCGACCTCGATGTGCGGGTCACTCGCAAGGCGCTGCAAAAGCTGTCCGGCAAGGTCGTGCTCGTCACCGGCGCATCGTCCGGCATCGGCTTCACCGTCTCACGCAAGCTGGGCGCGGCGGGCGCCAAGGTGATCCTGGTTGCGCGCACGCGCGAAAAGCTGGAAGAGACCCAACGCATCATCCGCAAGGCCGGCGGCGAGGCGCATGTCTATCCCTGCGACCTCAACGACATGGCCGCAATCGACAAGTGCGCACAGGCCGTGCTCAAGGATTTCGGCCGCGTGGATGTGCTCATCAACAACGCCGGCCGCTCCATCCGCCGCGCGGTGTTCGAGTCGCTGGATCGTTTCCACGACTACGAGCGCACCATGCAGCTCAACTACTTCGGCGCGGTGCGCATGATCCTCAACCTGCTGCCCAGCATGTCGAAACACAAGGCCGGGCAGATCGTCAACATCAGCTCCATCGGCGTGCTCGCCAACGCCGCGCGCTTCTCGGCCTATGTCGCCAGCAAGGCGGCACTGGATGCGTTCTCGCGCTGCCTGTCGGCCGAGGTCAAACACAAGAATATCGAGATCACCTCGATCTACATGCCGCTGGTGCGCACGCCCATGATCGCGCCGACCAAGATCTACAACTACGTGCCGGCCTGGTCGCCCGACCATGCCGCGAACGTCGTGATCAAGGCCATCGTCGAACGGCCCAAGAGCGTGGCGACGCCGGTGGGCCTCGCCGCCCAGATCAGCTACGCGCTGTGGCCCAAGGCCAACGACTACATCCTCAACAAGGGCTTCAACTTGTTCCCGTCATCGTCCGCCTCCAAGGGCACGAAGGGCGAGCCCGCGGCCAAGCCGACGCTGGAACAGGTGGTGTTCGCCAACGTATTCAAGGGCGAGCACTGGTGAGTTGGGGTTTGCTGCGACAGAGAGGCTCGCGTTTGCGGGCCTCTCTATTTGTAATCAATCGGGTCTGACACTGAGCTTTCCCCTCATAATTTGGTGTAAACCTCTTTTCACTCAGTGAGTTGAGGAGTAGCTTCACGGGAAAACGGCGCTTGGAAGTGCGCGCATGGCACGGCTTGTAACTCTGGTGATGGGTGACCAAACCCTCACCGGAGCCGAGC
>JBOICL010000287.1:0-5130 GCA_050740055.1 Stenotrophobium sp. | reverse complement strand
GTTCAAGGATCGCGCGCGCTTTCTGTCTGAAGAGCTCGATCACACGATCGTGCTGCAAGGCGATGCGGCCAACGAAACCCTGCTGCGCGAAGAGAACATCGAAGACATCGATGTGTTCTGCGCGATCACCAATGACGATGAAGCCAACATCCTCTCGGCGATGCTGGCCAAGCGCCTCGGCGCCAAGAAGGCGCTGTGCCTGATCAACCGTCTGTCCTACGTTGACCTGGTTGAGGGCGGCGCGATTGATATCGCGATCTCGCCGCAGCAGTCGACCGTCTCGGCATTGCTCGCTCGCGTGCGCCGTGGCGATGTGGTCAAGGTGCATTCACTGCGCCGCGGCGCCGCCGAGGCGATTGAAGCTGTCGCGCATGGCGATCGCAACAACTCGCGCGTGGTCGGTCGCCGACTCGACGAAATCAAGATGCCGCCCGGCACCACCATCGGCGCCATCGTGCGCGGCACTGACGTGATCATCGCCCACCACGATACGGTGATCCAGGCCGAGGATCACGTGATCCTGTTCATCGTCGAGAAGAAGCACATCAAGGACGTGGAAAAACTTTTCCAGGTCGGCCTCAGTTTCTTCTGAGCCACGTGGCAGCCCCCTACGCCAGCGGCACGACGCGCGCCCACCGCTACGCCTCGGTGCAGCGCATCACCGGCCAGCTGCTGATGATGTTCAGCGCCAGCATGCTGCCGCCGATTGCGGTGGGCCTGTATTACCGCGAAGACGTGATCGCGCCGTTCCTGCTGGCCCTGTGCATCACGCTGGCCGCTGGTCTGCTGATCTGGTGGCCGGTGCATCGCGCTCGCGCGGAGCTGCGCACGCGCGACGGCTTTCTCATCACCCTGCTGTTCTGGGTGGTGCTGTCGCTGGCCGGCGCGATCCCGCTCTACGCCGCGGGGCAGGCCTGGCACAGTTATACCGACGCGCTGTTCGAAGCTGTCTCCGGCCTGACCACGACCGGTGCCACAGTGGTCTCGCACGGCCTCGACCAGTTGCCGCACGCACTCAACTACTACCGCGCGCAACTGCACTGGCTGGGCGGCATGGGCATCATCGTGCTCGCTGTCGCGGTGCTGCCGATGCTCGGCATCGGCGGCATGCAGCTGTACCGCGCCGAAACCCCCGGCCCGATGAAGGACAGCAAGCTCACGCCGCGCATCATGAGCACCGCGCGCGCGCTGTGGCTGGTGTACGTGCTGCTCACCGCCGCCTGCGCGCTGACCTACTGGGCGCTGGGCATGTCGCTGTTCGACGCGATCTGCCACGCCATGTCCACGCTCTCCACCGGCGGTTTTTCCACCCACGACGCCAGCATGGGCTACTTCAACAGCGCCCCCATCGAAATCGCGGCGATGGTGTTCATGCTGCTCGGCGCTTCCAACTTCGCGTTGCACTACGTCGCCTGGCGCCAGCGCAGCCTGAGCATCTATCTGCGCGACACCGAATTCCTCACCTACATCGGCATCGTCGCCGTGATGGGCGTGCTGGTGTGCGCGCCGCTGTATCTAGCCGGCACTTATCCCGACCTCAGCACCGCGATCCGCAAGGGCATGTTCCAGCTGATCGCTTACGGCACCGATTCCGGCTTCTCCACCGCCGATCCCTCCGACTGGCCGGGCTATGTGCCGATGCTGCTGGTGCTTGCCACCTTCATGGTCGCCTGCGCGGGCGGCACCGGCGGCGGCGTCAAGGTCGTGCGCCTGGTGCTGTTCGTGAAGCAGGCAATGCGCGAAATGCAGCGCCTGGTGCATCCCAGCGCCGTAGTCGCGATCAAGCTCGACGGCAAGACCGTCTCCAACGACGTGGTCTACGCCGTTGGCGGGTTCTTCTCCGTGTATATCGGCGCCACCGTGTTCCTCAGTTTCCTGATGATGACCACCGGACTCGACCCGGTTACCGCCTTCTCCGCCGTCGCCGCCTGCATCAACAACGCCGGCCCCGGCCTGCACGCCGTCAACGCCAACGTGGCCAGTGTCACCGAGTTCGGCAAATGGGTGCTGATCTTCTGCATGCTGCTCGGACGGCTGGAAATCTTCACACTGCTGATCATTTTCTCGCCGTCGTTTTGGCGCAGATGAAATTCCGCGCTTGCCGCTAACCGTCTTCTGCGTGCCCGGCACAGTTCATCGTATGATTGACTCCGGATTTGAGAGAGCCCACCCATGAATACCGCCAGCCTGGACAACAAGCAGATTGTCAAAGACCTGCTCCTGCGCCTGCCCGACCGGGTTTCCCTGCGCGACATCGCGCAGGAAATCGAATTCGTCGCGGCAGTGCGCCAAGGCGTCGCAGAACTGGATCGCGGGGAGTGCATACCAATCGAACAGGTTGAAAGTGAACTTCCGGCATGGATTATCCAGTAACGCTTTCGCACTCCGCGCGGCACGACCTGGAAGCCATCGTTCGTTACATCTCACTGGACGATCCGGCGAGGGCTCTGGCCTTCGGCCAGTTTCTGATCTCCAAGACCAAAGCCCTGACACAAAATCCTGAATTGGGCCGCATCGTTCCTGAATTTGGAACAACGGAGATTCGGGAGATCATCGTCCGCTCTTACCGCGTGATCTATCGCCTCAGTCAAACGTCGCATCGCATAGAAGTCATTCGTTTCTGGCATGCCGCGCGCGGCGTGCCACCGTTTCAGACCTGAATCGCCAAACCACAACATGTCCGTCTTCACCAAAATCAGTCACAACGAGTTGCTCGAATTCCTGAAGCAGTATCCGGTCGGCGAGCTGATCGGCTTTCAGGGCATCGGCGAGGGCGTGGAGAACACCAATTATTTCGTGGACACCACGGACGGCCGCTGGGTGCTGACGATTTTCGAGCGCCTGGATCATGGCGACCTGCCGTTCTTCCTCGGCTTGATGGATCACCTCGCCTCGCGCGGATTTCCCGGCGCGATGCCGGCGCGCACCGACGCGGGCCATAACCTGGTCACGCTCAAGGGCAAGCCCGCCGCGCTGGTTCACCGGCTCACCGGCCAGAGCGTGCTGTTTCCCAGTCTCGAACAATGCAGCGCCGTGGGCCGCGAACTGGGCGAACTGCACGTGACCGCGCTGTCATACCACGGCCATTGCGCCAACTCGCGCGGCCCGGCCTGGCGCGAGCAGACGGCGCGGGCACTGCTACCGAAAGTGGACGCAGCGACCCGCGCGCTGATCGAGGATGAACTGCGTGCACAGGCCAAACTTGACCTGGCCGCGCTGCCGCAGGGTGTGATCCACGCCGACCTGTTCCGCGACAACGTGCTGTTCGTGGACGAGCGCCTCACCGGCGTGATCGATTTCTACTACGCCTGCAACGACGCGCTGGCCTACGACCTCGCGGTCACGCTCAACGACTGGTGCTTCGCGCCGGATGGCCACCTCAACCATGCGCGCTGGGAGGCGATGACCGCCGCCTACCGCGCGCGGCGCGAGCCGGAACCGTCCGAATGCGCCGCTTGGCCGCTGCTGCTGCGCGCGGCGGCGCTGCGCTTCTGGCTGTCGCGGCTGTACGACTGGACCTTCCCGCGCGAGGGTGACGTGGTCCACATCAAGGATCCGGCGCATTACCGCCGCATTCTCGAACACCACCGCAGCACACGGCCGCCGGCGCTGTGATCCGGGCCGCACAGCACACAAGGGGAGCGCAACATGGGGGGACCGGACGCATGAAGGCAAACAGTCCGCGCAAACGCGCATGGTGGCTGCTGCTGTTAATCGCGGTGGTGGCAGTGTCGCTATGGGTGCCGCTGTATAACCGTGTCGAGCCGAGGCTGGCGGGCATCCCGTTCTTCTACTGGTTCCAGTTCGTGTGGATCGTGGTCAGCGGCGCCTGCACCGCGCTGGCTTACCGCGCGCGCATCTGAGGCCGCTACGATGAACGCAGCCGTCTGGGTGTTCGTGGCACTGTTCACGCTGGTCACGGTGCTGGGTTTCGTCGCGGCGCGCTGGCGCGCGGCGAGCCTCGACCATCTCGACGAATGGGGCCTCGCGGGACGGCGCTTCGGCACGGTGGTCAGCTGGTTCCTGCTCGGCGGCGACCTCTACACGGCCTACACTTTCGTCGCGATACCGGCGCTGGTGTTCGGCATGGGCGCGATCGGTTTCTTCGCCCTGCCCTACACGCTGATGGTGTTTCCGTTCGTGTTCATCGTGTTTCCGCGGCTGTGGGCAGTGGCGAAACGCCACGGCTACGTCACCGGCAGCGATTTCGTGCGCGCGCGCTACGGCAGTCCGACACTGGCGCTGCTGGTGGCGCTCACCGGCATCCTCGCCACGCTGCCCTACGTCGCGCTGCAACTGGTCGGCATTGAAGTCGTGATCGGCGCGCTGGGTTTCGGTGGCGACCTGCCGCTGATTGCCGCCTTCGCGATCCTCGCCGCCTACACCTACACCAGCGGCCTGCGCGCGCCGGCGCTGATCGCGGTGGTCAAGGACCTGCTGATCTACATCACCGTGATCGCCGCCGTGGTCATCATCCCGGCCAAGCTCGGCGGCTACGCGCAAATCTTTGCCGCAGTGCCGCCGCAGCACCTGCTGCTGCAACCAGGCCAGGGCGCCGCCTTCGCGACGCTGGCGCTGGGCTCGGCGCTGGCGCTGTTCCTGTATCCGCACGCCATCACCGGCCTGCTCAGCGCCAACAGCGGCCGCACCATCAAGCGCACCATGTCGCTGCTGCCGCTCTACTCGCTGGCGCTGGCGCTGATCGCGGCGCTCGGTTACATGGCGCTGGCCTCCGGCGTGCAGCACGACCCGGCCTACGCCGCCGGCTTCGCGCAGTACGGCCCCAACTACGCGGTGCCGGCGCTGTTCCTGCGCTGGTTTCCGCCGTGGTTCGTCGGGGTGGCTTTCGCGGCAATCGCGATCGGCGCGCTGGTGCCGGCGGCGATCATGTCGATCGCTGCGGCGAACCTGTACACGCGCAACATCTACCGCGAATACCTGCGGCGCGACTGCACCCCGGCGCAGGAAGCGCGCGTAGCCAAGCTGGCGTCCCTGGTAGTCAAGCTGGGCGCACTGGCGTTCGTACTGCTGCTGCCGCAGAAATACGCGATCCAGCTGCAACTGCTCGGCGGTATCTGGATCATCCAGACGCTGCCGGCAATCGTGATCGGCCTCTACACGCGCCGCCTG
>JBOICL010000286.1:0-14112 GCA_050740055.1 Stenotrophobium sp. | reverse complement strand
GAGGAGGGCCGCTCGGCTGCCGAGGTGATCATGACCATCCTGCACGCCGGCGGTAAGTTCGGCGGCAGCGGCTACAAGGTTTCCGGCGGCCTGCACGGCGTCGGTGTGTCCGTGGTGAACGCGCTTTCCGATCTGCTGGTGCTGGATATCTACCGCGATGGCCGACACCACCACCAGGAATACCGTATGGGCGATCCGGTCGCGCCGCTGGCCGATGCGGGTTCATCCGCCGGCCGGCGCGGGACACATGTGCGCTTTTATCCCAGCGCCAAGGTTTTCACCAACCTTGAGTTTCATTACGACATCCTCGCGCGGCGTCTGCGCGAACTGTCCTTTCTCAATTCCGGCGTGCGCATCGTGCTGCGCGAGGAAGCCACGGCCCGCGAAGACGTTTACGAATACAATGGCGGCATCCGCGCCTTCGTCGAGTATCTGAACAAGAACAAGACGGCGGTACATGACAGTATCCTGTACCTGGAAGTCGAGCAGGACGGCGTCATCGTCGAAGCGGCCCTGCAGTGGAACGATTCCTATACCGAAAACGTGTTCTGCTTCACCAACAACATTCCGCAGAAGGACGGCGGCACGCACCTGACCGGCTTCAGCAACGCGCTGACCCGCACGCTGGGCGATTACCTCGAAACCGAAGGGCACGCCAAACGCGAAAAAATCCAGATGACCGGCGACGATACGCGCGAAGGCCTGACCGCCGTGCTCTCGGTGAAAATCCGCGATCCGAAATTCTCCTCGCAGACCAAGGAAAAACTGGTGTCGTCTGAAGTGACGCCAGTGGTGTCCACCGTGGTGGGCGACAAGCTCAAGGATTTTCTGCTGGAGAATCCGCGCGAAGCCAAGCTGGTCGCCGCCAAGGTCTGCGAGGCGGCGCGCGCGCGCGAGGCGGCGCGCAAGGCCAAGGAACTGAATCGCCGCAAATCGGTGCTTGATGTCGCTGGTTTGCCGGGGAAGCTGGCAGATTGCCAGGAGAAGGATCCCGCCAAATCCGAGTTGTTCCTAGTCGAGGGCGACTCCGCTGGCGGTTCCGCCAAGCAAGGCCGCGACCGCCATTTCCAGGCCATCCTGCCGCTCAAGGGCAAGATCCTCAACGTCGAAAAGGCGCGCATCGAGAAGATGCTGTCCTCACAGGAAGTGGCGACGCTGATCACCGCGATGGGCTGCGGCATCGGCCGCGACGAAATGCGTCCGGAAAAACTGCGCTACCACCGCATCATCATCATGACCGACGCCGACGTGGACGGCGCGCACATCCGCACACTGCTGCTGACATTCTTCTACCGGCACATGTTCAGCCTGGTCGAGAAGGGTCACATCTACATCGCGCAGCCGCCGCTCTACAAGGTCAAGGCCGGCAAGCTGGAAACCTATGTGAAGGACGACGGCGAGATGAACGAATGGCTGCTGTCCGCCGCGCTCAGCGAAGCGGTGCTGATCCCCGGCCAAGGGCAGGAAGCACTGCCGGCTTCGCGGCTGTCGCAGTTGCTGCGCGAACGCGCGGCGGTGGACGAGATGCTGGAACGCATTTCGCGCCGCTATGACCACAATGTCCTGCAGGTCTTGGCGCGCCACGCGCCGGTGCCGGCGGAAGCGGCAGCGCTGAAACAGTGGGCGGAAAATTTCGCAGCCGAGCTCAATGCCGCCGAGGTCAACGGCCAGTTTATCGTGGAAGCGCGCATAGGCGCGGAAGGACCACTGCTGCTGGTCAGCCGTAGCGCCCACGGAAACATGCAGACCTTTAACTTTAACAGCGACTTCTTCGCCTCGGCGGATTACAAACGGTTGGCGACCCTGCGCCAGACCACCAACGCCCTAATCGCCGCCGGCGCGCAGGTGCAGCGCGGCGAGCGCAAACAGCCTGTGAAGAATTTCGACGAAGTCCATGCCTGGCTGATGAGCGAGGCCCGGCGCGGCCTGCACGTGCAGCGCTACAAGGGCCTCGGCGAAATGAACCCGCAGCAGTTGTGGGAGACCACGCTCGACCCCAAGGTGCGGCGCCTGGTGCAGGTGCGCATAGAGGATGTCGTGTCCGCCGACCAGATTTTCACCACGCTGATGGGCGAACAGGTCGAACCGCGCCGCGATTTCATCGAGAGCAACGCTCTGCTGGTGAGCAACCTCGACCTCTGAGGTCTGCGTTCATGCCCTGCGGTTTTGCAGGGCATAATGCGCTTGAACGGTCGGATTATTCCGAGGTGCCGCCTCATCCGCCCGTGGTCTGGGGGGAGCATGCGCATCGGAGTCGTCGTCGACGCAACCTGCGATCTGCCGCAGGAGTTTTTTAGCGAACACCACATCAGCGTCCTGCCGGTCACCATCCGCCTCGGCGATGAAACCGTGATCGATGCGCGCGACCCGGAAATTACGCGCAGGTTCTACGCCGAGCAGCTCGACGCCAAGGGCCTCGATGCAGAAACGATTCCCTTCAGCGCCGAGCAGATCCGCCAGAAATTCCTCGACCGCATCGTCGTCGATTACGACTACGTGTTCTGCATCACCATAACCTCCAACCGCAGCCCGATTTTCGAGAACGCCACGCGCGCCTCCTTCGCCATCCTCAACGACTACAAGAACATCCGCGCCCAGGCCGGGGTCAGCGGGCCGTTCGCGCTGCGCGTGGTGGACAGCAAGAGCATGTTCTGCGGCACCGGCCTGCTCGCGGCGGAGGCAGCCAAGCTGAGCCAGGCCGGCGCGGCGCCCAACGACATCCGCCGGCGGCTCGACGACCTGCGCGAAAACATCTGCGGCTACATGGTGCCCAGCGACCTCTACTACATCCGCGCGCGCGGCAAGAAAAAAGGCGAGAACAGCGTCGGTCTGATCACGTACGCCATCGGCAGCGCGCTCGACATCAAGCCGGTGATCCAGTGCTACCGCGCCGAAACCCAGCCGGTCGCGAAAATCCTCGGCTACGATCGCGCCGTGGAAAAAATGTTCAGCCACGTCGCGCACCAGATCGAGCGCGGCATCTCCACGCAGCACATCTGCATCAGCTACGGCGGCGAACTGGAGCGCATCAGCGGTCTGCCCGGCTACGACATGCTCGCGGCCGTTGCGCGTGAGCATCAGGTCGAGATCCTCGGCAGTGTGATGTCGGCCACAGCCGCGGTGAACGCCGGAGGCGGCTGTGTGGCTATCGCCTACGGCGGCGATCTGCGCAATTTCGGCAGCTAAAAACATACCGTCGGGTTGCACAGACTGACCCGCTATGGCTGTACAGGGCAGGCGCAGTGTTATTTTATATTGATAATATAATTCTTAAATCAATATAAATAAACAAATCGGCCGGTAATCCGGCCATAGCGCGTGACAGCACGAACCACAGTGTTCGACAATCAATCCACCATGCCGCGCGGCGGGGAACATAGTCGCGGCGAAGAGACTTGGCGATATGCAGACTCTCGCGCTCTACAACCTGAAAGGCGGTGTCGGCAAGTCCGCCGCTGCAGTCAACCTCGCCTACCTCGCCGCCGCAGATGGCGTGCCCACCCTGCTTTGGGATCTCGATCCGCAGGGCGCCGCCAGCTGGTATTTCCACGGCAAGCCCGAAGACGTGAAAACCCGCAAAGTGCTGGAAGGCGAAACACCGGTCGGCCGCCTGGTCAAGCGCTCTCCCTACAGGAACCTGGCCCTGATTCCGGCGGATTTTTCCTACCGCTATCTCGACATCATGCTCAAGAAAGTCGAGCCGCCGCGCGAAGCGCTGAGGCACCTGCTCAAACCTTTCGGCGAGCAATATTCTCTGATCGTCCTTGATTGCCCGCCAAGTCTCTCGCATCTTGCTGACAATATCTTTACCGCCGCCAACGTCATCCTGGCCCCGGTGGTACCGACTTTCCTGTCCCTGCGTGCGTTCGAGCAGGTGCAGGACTATTTCAAACAGGAAAAATTCGGCGCGAACAAACTGCGGCCTTTCTATTCGATGGCCGATCGCCGGCGCAGCCTGCACCGCGAGCTGATCGAGCATCCGCCCAAGGCCATGGCGCAGAGTTGCGCCGCGGTGATTCCCTACTCCTCCACCGTCGAGCGCATGGGCGAGCACCGCGCGCCACTGCCCGCCTATGCGCCCTCCGACGATGCCGCCCTGCTGGCCTACGCCGAACTGTGGCTGGAGACGCGCAAGCTGCTGCGCTTGTAGGCGTCAGTGCGTCGGATTTTGCGTAGGAGTCGCGGCCGGTGTGGAATCAGGGAAAGGCTTCGCCGCACTGGGTGGTGATGCGATCTCCGTTGCGGCACCACTTGCGGCGGGTGCAGTGGGTTCCACACCCGGCTTGTCAACTGGCTTTGGCCCTGTATCCGGCGTTGACGGTGCGGGATTGGCTGGAGCAGCTTGGGCCATCCCGACAGCTGCTGGCGATGCCGGCGCGGAAACTGCGGCCGGCTTTTCGGGCGGCAGCGTTTTATTCAGTTCCTTGAGAAACCCGGAGTAAAACGCCGGGTCATCCACCGTGCTTTCCGAGGTCACCACCGTCTGGTACTCCGTGCCGACCGGGAACAGCGGA
This sequence comes from Stenotrophobium sp., assembly GCA_050740055.1. Taxonomy (GTDB): domain Bacteria; phylum Pseudomonadota; class Gammaproteobacteria; order Nevskiales; family Nevskiaceae; genus Stenotrophobium. Next base: position 9,598 of record JBOICL010000286.1, on the reverse strand, counting down.
ATGATCCACAGCAGATGCCACCAGTCATAGGTCTTGCGGTGCAGGACCGACTGCTGGTTGGCCGAAAGCGATACGCTGGTCGAGTTCACATCCAGCGGCGCGACGACAGCCGAGGAAGTGATGATGTAGGACATGTCAGCATCCCCGCTGTCCTGTATTGTCCGCTCCGCCGTGATGACATCCTGCTGCGCCTGCTTGATGGTGAATCCATTCTTGATATAGGCGCCGATCACCGCGCGTTGCGCCCGATCTGCGGGCGCGGCGTAAACCTGTGAATTGCCGTGCAACGACTTGGCTTCATCGAAAGCCTTTCTATAATCCCCGCTGGCCGCGCAACCGGCGAGCAGCACTAAGATGCCCGCCACCAGCAAACCCTTGGGCTTGATGCACATGTGTATTTCCCCCCTGGTTTTCCCAAAGCTGGATTTGAATCCAGACTAGTCCCGCCCGAACCTCTCCCGCCTTAAGAATAGCGCCGGCGGTGGTTTCTTGGCGAACTATTTTCCGAGGGGGCCGTGCTCGATTGCCGCGACTAGGGCATTGAGATGCACCAGCGGTTCCTGCAAGTCACGCTCGCTCGCCGCCAGCAGCGTCGCATGCCCCACCTTGCGCTGCGGCTTGGGCGTTTTGCCGTAATGGTGGATGTGCAAATCCGGGATCACCGCCAGTTCCGCCGTGGAAGGGGTATCGCCGATAAAGTTCACCATGACGCAGGGCGCGCGCAGCGCGGTCGAGCCCAGCGGCAGGCCGGCGATGGCGCGCAGGTGGTTCTCGAACTGCGAGCACACCGCACCCTCGATGGTCCAGTGGCCGGAGTTGTGCACGCGCGGCGCGATCTCGTTGGCCAGCAGCTTGCCACCCGCAACGAAAAACTCGAAGGCGAGCACGCCGGCGTAGTCGAGGTGCTCGGCGACACGGCGGGCATAGTCTTCCGCCTGCGCCTGCAGCGGGTCGTTGGCGCGCGGCGTCGCCAGGCGCAGGATGCCGTCGCGGTGGACGTTTTCGACGACCGGGTAAAACGCCATCTCGCCCTTGCGCGTGCGCACCGACAGGCAGGACAGTTCGCGCTCAAAAGGCACGAAGGCTTCGAGAATCAGCGGGTGGCCGCCGAGCCGAGCCCAGGCTTCGTCGAGGTTCTGCGGCTGGCGCAGCACCGCCTGGCCCTTGCCGTCGTAACCCATGCGACGCGTTTTCAGCACCGCCGGCAGGCCGGTGGCCTTGGCGGCGAATTCCAGCGCCTCGCGCGTGTTCACCGGCATATAACGCGGCACCGGAATGCGAAGGCGGTCGAACATCTGCTTTTCTGAAAGCCGGTCCTGCCCCGCCGTGAGCGCGGCCGCGCCCGGTAGCAGCGGAATGCGCGCGGCGACGAACTCGGCGGTTTTGGCCGGCACGTTCTCGAACTCATAGGTGGCGAGATCCACGCCGACACAGAATTCTGCCAGCGCGCGCTCGTCGCTGTAGTCCGCGTGGATATGCGTGCCCAGCGGCGCGGCACAGGCTTCGGTTGCGGGGTCGAGAAACACGAAATCAAAATCCAGCGGATAACCCGCCAAGGCCAGCATTCGTCCAAGCTGGCCAGCGCCCAATATCCCAATTTTCATGGAAGCTTCAGCGGCTCGTCATTCAAGACTTTAGCGGTCTGATCGCTGCGGAATTTCGCCAGCCGCTTCGCCAGTGCCTTGTCGTTGCCGGCGAGTATCGAGGCGGCCAGCAGCGCGGCGTTGATAGCGCCGGCACGGCCGATGGCGAACGTGGCAACGGGAATTCCGGCGGGCATCTGCACGATGGACAGCAGCGAGTCGAGGCCGTTGAGCGCCTTGGACTGCACGGGCACGCCGAGCACCGGCAGCGTGGTCTTGGCTGCGCACATGCCCGGCAGATGCGCCGCGCCGCCCGCGCCGGCGATGATGACCTTGAGGCCTCGGCCGGCCGCGGTCTCGGCGTAGTCGAACAGCAGATCGGGCGTGCGGTGCGCCGACACCACGCGCGCTTCGTAGGGCACGCGCAGGTCTTCGAGGGTTTGCGCGGAGTGCGCCATGGTCTCCCAGTCGGAACGGGAGCCCATGATGACGCCTACCAGAATTTGCTTCTTTTCGGCCACTTTCTCAGCCTGTACGGCGGGAAAGTGGCGGATTATCCCATATCCTGGAGTAGCGGGCGTCCGCCGCGTTCTACTGCGCAATCAAATCAAATTCCGCATTCACGCTGGCGCTGAACTTGATCTCGCCTGCCGCGAAGCCCATCTGGTCGTTGCCGGATTCGTCCGCCGGCGCGGCGGCCATCGCCTTGGCCATGAACATCACCGGACGCGGCGGCGGCGCGGCGCTGGAATCGCTGGCGGAAAGGCTGCGCACCGTGCCGAGCTTCACGCCCAGGGTGTCGGCCAGCAGTTGCGCCTTGGCGCGCGCGTCCTCGGCGGCCTTGACCAGCGCCTGGCGTGACAGCTCCTTGGCCTTGCTCGACTCCAGCACCGGCGGATTGATCTGGTTCACGCCCGCGCTCGTGGCGGCGAGGATGAGATCGCCGAGCTTGTCGAGATTATCAACCGTCACCGTGATCTGGCGGCGCGCGCGGTAGCCGGCCAGCGTCTGCTTTCTGGCTTTGTCATCCCAGACGTATTCCGGGTTCAGCGTCATACCGGCGGTGGAAATCTGCTCGTCCTTCACGCCCAGCGATTTCGCCTGCGCGAGATACGCGCGCGTCACGCGGTTCACTTCGGCCTCGGCGGATTTCACGTCGGTGCTGAGGTTATCGACCGACAGCGCCAGCCGCGCGCGATCGGGTTTGGCGCTGACTTCACCCTCGCCGCTGACGGTGACGCTGCGGCGGTCGGGCGGCGAGTGGTCGTGCGCGGCGACGATGCCCGGCGCGAGCAGGGCGAGGGCCAGCAACAAGGGGGCGGTGCGTGACATGTCGGTTCTCCGTTATCCAGAAAGTGCCAGAAAGTGGATGATGCAAGCTTGCGGCGACGGATGCACGTCTGACCACGGGCGTTTAAGATGTGTTCCCGCTTTTTCCCGCGAAAACCGCGCTGCACATGGGCCACTCCTTCGAATCCGTCACCCTGACGCGCGACGTCATCGGCATCCTCATCCCCGCCGGCACGCGGGTGGAGCTACCGGAAGGCGCGCACGGCTCCATCACGCAGGCGCTCGGCGGCAGCTACACCGTGCAGGTCGAGGGCCATCTGTTCCGCATCGACGGCAAGGACGGCGACGCCATCGGCAAGACCGCCACCGCCACGCCGCAGGTTTCCGAAAACGCCACGGACACGGAACTGGAAGCCGCCGTCTGGGAACAGCTCAAGACCTGCTACGACCCGGAAATTCCGGTCAACATCGTCGAGCTTGGCCTGGTTTACGACTGCCGCGTGGAGACGCAGGACAGCGGCCAGCGCAAGGCGCTGGTGCGCATGACGCTGACCGCGCCGGGCTGCGGCATGGGCGACATTCTCGTGAACGACGTGAAAGCCAAGATCGCGCAACTGCCCGGCATCGCCGAGTCCGATGTGCAGTTGGTGTTTGATCCGCCGTGGACGCAGGACATGATGAGCGAAGCGGCGCGCCTGCAGACCGGCATGTTCGGGTGAGGCCTCTGAGAAACTACTGCGCTCGGCAGCCTGGTCGCTGGCGGCGCTCGTTCGGGCTTGGTGAAGCAATGCTTCGCCCGAACCAGCCCTCACCCTCATTAACTCTTTTGTTAACTCCGGCGGCTCCTGCGCTCCGGCAGCGCCCAATCTGCCTTCGCTCGCTACGTTCCTCAGAGGCATCACAGTGAGCAACACCCTCACGCGCGGCGTGCGCATCATCGTGCGGCCGCAATACGTGCCAGAGCAGTCCGAGCCGGAGCAGGGCCAATACCTTTTCGCCTACCACATCACCATCCGCAACGAGGGCGCCGAGACGGTGCAACTGATCTCGCGCCACTGGGTCATCACCGATGGCGAGGGCAAGGTGGAAGAAGTGCGCGGCCCCGGCGTCGTCGGCTACCAGCCCGTGCTCAAGCCCGGCGAGGAATTCCAGTACACCAGCGGCTGCCCGCTCGGCACGCCGGTCGGCACCATGCACGGCGAGTTCAACATGGTCAGCGCCGGCGGCGAGAAATTCGACGCCTACATCGAACCGTTCCGGCTCGCGGTGCCGCGTTCGCTGAATTAATCCTGCGCGGAGGCTGCAAGTGTGGTCACCCGCTCTTGCTTTATTCCACCTGAAAGACGTTATAAATTATTTATCATATTAAATTTTGATAAATATAATAAAACAGCCTGCCTGCCTTAAACCCATAGAGCGGGTGCCTTGGCCGCCACCCTATTGAGCACAAGCAAGCGGCACTCTTGCCATCGTTAAATTTACGGTGTAAATTTAATTCATGCCGCGCCCCCAACTCAGCACCGATGCTCTAGACGCCATGCGGCAACGCCTGGTGTCGGCGGCGCTGGACCTCTACCGCAGCGAGGGGCTGGATGCCATCAGCCTGCGCCGTATCGCGGATGCTACGGGCATCAGCCACACGCTGCCGTACCGCTATTTCGAGCACAAGGAAGCGCTGCTGGCGGCCCTGCGCGCGGAATGCACGCAGCGTTTCGAGCGTTTCGTACGCGAGTGCGAGGACCTCGCCTCGCCGCCGGTGCCGCGCATGCGCGCGGTCGCCGCCGCGTACATCGAGTTCGTGCGCGAGTATCCGGACGAATACCAGTTGATGTTTTCGACGCATCAGCCACCGCCGGATCAATACCCGGAGCTGCTGGCGGCGCGACGCAGCCTGTTCGATCACGCGGTGGAGCTGGTGCAGGCGGGCATAGACGGCGGCGATCTGACCGGCGACGCGCGCACGATCGCGCACCTGTTCTGGGTTTCGCTGCATGGCCTGATGACGCTTTACGTGGGCGGACAGCTCGTACATGGCCGCAGCCTGGAAGACCTGGCGGAGCCGCTGGTGGCGCGCATGCTCGGCCAAGAGCTGATGACGCATTTACCTGTGCCACGGCGCGCCGTGGTTGCGCTCGCCCCGCGCCGCCGCAAATCCACGACCTGAGCAGAGGCTCGCAAGCCGGAGAAAGCAGATGAGCCAGACTCCCGTTTCGCTGGGCGGACTCACGCCTGCGCAGAAAGCGCATTTCCAGGCGCTGACCTCCTGCCCGAAAATGTCGTGGCCGACGTTTTATTTGTGGCTGCTGGTGACGGGCGTTTATGCCGGGTCGGACGTGCTCGCCTTCATGGGCCTCCTGCCGCTATGGGCCGGCATGATCGTCAACAGCGTGATCGGCTATCTCGCGTTCAGCGTGGTGCACGATTCGATACACCGCGCCATCAGCAGCAGCACCCGCATTAACGACCTGATCGGGCAATCCGCGGTTTTTCTGGGCGCGCCCTATGTCAATCTCAAGCTGTTCCGCTGGGCGCACATCCTGCACCACCGTTTCGCCAACGGGCCGCGCGACCCCGACGGCGCCCTGCACGGCGCAGCGTGGACGCTGCCCTTGCGCTGGATGCTGATCGATGTGATCTACCTGATTTACGCGCTGCGCTTTGGCGACAAGGTTTCGCGTCCGGCGCTGCAAACGTCTCTGCGCTGGGCGCTGTGGACGGCGCTGCTATTCGGCGCGCTCACTGCGCTGGGTTACGGCTGGCATGTGGTGATGCTGTGGTTCATCCCCTCGCGGATGATTTTCATGGCGCTGGGGTTCAGCTTCTTCTGGCTGCCGCATGTGCCGCACGACACCCGGCAGGAAGACAATTTCACCCGCGCGACCACGGTGCGGCTCGGGCATGGCTGGCTGATGGGCCCGCTGCTTCAATGCCAAAACTTCCATCTGATTCATCATCTGTATCCGATGACGCCGTTCTACAACAATCAGGCGGTCTGGCAACTGCTGGAGTCAGAACTGCGCAAGAAAGACCTGGCCATCCAGCACGGCTTCGCCATACGGCCCACGATCTACCCGGCAAGCGTGGCGCTCAGGTCGGCGAAGGTGTACGCATGAACACGAAAAATCGGCGCTATCGCTGCCGCTACTGCTCGCATATCTACGACGAGGCGCTGGGCGACCCGGACAGCGGCATCGTGGCCGGCACCCGCTTCCAGGATATTCCGGACAACTGGATCTGCCCGGAATGCGGCGCGGCGAAATCCGACTACGACCTGATCGACGAGTAGCCCCGCCGCGCACGGCGCAGGCGCCAGGCCTTGCGATATTCGTCCAGCTGATAGCGCCAGAACGCGCCGAACACGCCGAGCTTGAAATCCGGCTTCAGGCCATCCGCCAATCTGAACAGTTGCAGGTAGTACCAGCCCTGCTGGCCGAGGACGTTGATCAGGCGCAGCAGGAAGATTTTCGTAGTCGGCGCAAAGATGCCGGGACCGAGTTGCATGCGCTTTTCGTAGCGCGGAAGCTCCTGCAGCGAGCCGTCGAGCAGACGCCGGGGAATATCCGGCTCGCCGCACAGCGGGCGGCCGAGGCCGACCAGGTCCACCGCGCCGCTGGCCAGCGCGTCCTCGATGCCGGCGCGCGTACGGAAACCGCCGGTGACCATCAGCGGCATCGTCGCGACTTTGCGGATCGCCGCCGCGTAGTCGAGGAAGTAGGCCTCGCGCATCCTGGTGCTCTCGCGCTGCGGTTCTGCGGCAGCAGAGGAATCCTGGCCGGAATATCCCAGCAGTCGCGGCTGCTCGTAAGTGCCGCCGGAGATTTCCAGCAGGTCGATGCCGCTGTCATTGAGCCACTCGACCACCTGCAGGCATTCCTCGTGGGTGAAGCCCCCCTTCTGGAAATCCGCCGAGTTGAGCTTGATGCCCACGGGAAATTCGTTGCCGACCGCCGCGCGTGTAGCCTTGATCGTCTCCAGCAGCATGCGCGCGCGGTTTTCCAGCGAGCCGCCCCAGCGATCCCTGCGCCGGTTGGTGACCGGCGACAGGAAGGAGGAAATCAGGTAACCGTGTGCGGCGTGGATCTGCACGCCGGTGAAGCCAGTGTCGCGCGCGGTGGCGGCGACATGCGCATAGCGCTGGATGAAGTCAAGAATTTCGTCTTCAGTCAGCGCGCGCGGCTTCGCGTAATTGCCGAGCAGCTTGAGCTGCACGGCGGAAGGCGCCAACGGTTGCGTCGTGACGTACCAGGGTGACTGCCGGCCGGCGTGATTGATCTGCATCCACAGGTGGTTGCCGGCGGCCGTGCCCGCCTTCGTCCAGGCCTTGAGGCGCCGCAGGGTTTCGGCGTCGGCTGTTGCCGGATCGAGTGCGACGTTGGCAGGCCGCTCCAGCACGCGGCGGTCGATCATCACATTGCCGCTGATCAGCAGGCCCGCGCCGCCCTCCGACCACTGACGGTAGAGCGTGTTGTGGCGTTCCGTGGGACGCAGTAATTCGTCCGCCAGCCCTTCGGTCATCGCCGCCTTACACAGCCGGTTGGGCAGCGTCGCGCCGCAGGGGAGCTGGAACGGTTGAGCCAGAATGGAGGTCATGAGTATCGAGTCCGAAATGGACGGGTTTCAAGCAGGGCGGCCAGACGGATGTTTTCGGTGCGTCGCGTCGCCGGATTGGCAAGCCATTTATCGCATGCGGATGCGTCAACCGTAGCCATCCAATTCAGGCCAGCCCGAAATAACGCTCGAAGAATGCAGCAAGCTTGTCCAACACCGCCTGCTTCTTCGCCGAATGGTTGTTGCTCTTGGAAAACCGCGAGACTGGCGGCAGGATTTTGGTGATAGCGGTGCCGGTGGCCGAGATACTGCCATCGCGGAAGGCGTTGCTGATGAAGCTACGCGTGGCTTCAGCATTAAGGTTTTCTTCCGTGATGATCCGTTCCAGTTCCTCAGTCTTCTTCGCCGCGACAAAGGTCTGCCACTGCGCGTCCACCTTGGCCTTGGTGGAAACCGAATTCACGAACTGTTCGATGAGGTCTTTCTTGTTGCGCAGGGACGGGCTGGCATTGATCGCACGTTCGATGCTGGCGAGGATTTCCTTGTCATCTCCTCTGCCCTTGGTCTTCAGATATTTCTCGACCAGCAGCAGGATGTAATCGACGTTGATTTCGACCTGCTTGATCAGTTCGATCTCGAACACCACGTCGTCGTTGATCGACTCTTTCTCCGCGTCTGTGGTGTTGCGGAACTCGGCGTACAGGTTCAGGTACAGGCTCTGGTAATCCTGGAACTCGCGCACTGTCAGGATTTCGTGGCCGGCGAAATCGTCGAAAGCCGTCAGGATGTTCTTCAAGCGCAAGATCGAACCAAACAGCTTGATGAACGCCTTCTGAGCCGCTTCCCCGGTAATCGCCTGGCCGAGCGGAAACCCGGAGACCAGTTCTCCCACCCGCTGCGCATACTCGTTGTAATACTCCGCGTAAGGTTTCAACAGCACGATGCCCTTGGCGTCCTTGTTGCCGAACAGGGCCAGCGCATCGTTGGTCTCCTGTTCCAGATCGCGGAAGGACACGATGTTGCCGTAGGTCTTGACCGAGTTGAGGATACGGTTGGTGCGCGAATACGCCTGGATCAGTCCATGCGCGCGCAGGTTTTTGTCCGCCCACAGGGTGTTGAGCGTGGTGGCATCGAAGCCGGTCAGGAACATGTTGACCACAATCACGATGTCCAGTTCGCGCTTCTTCAGACGCTGCGACAAATCCTTGTAGTAGTTCTGGAACCTCTCCGCCGAGGTGTCGAAGCTGGTGCCGAACAAGGCGTTGTAGTCCTTGATCGCCGCATCCAGAAAGTCGCGCGAGCCTTGATCCAGTTCCCCGGTTTCAAATTCCTTCTCGTCGAGCAAGCCATCGGATTCCTCCTCGTTGACGGCAAAGCTGTAGATCAAGCCGACCTTGAGACGCTGTGCTGGCGGCAATTCATTTTGTTGTTTGGTGAACTCCGCGTAGTAGCGTTTGGCCGCGTCAATGGAGGCGCAGGCAAACAGCGAGTTGAAGCCAGTCAGTCGCTTGCCGTCGTGACGGTAACTGCTGCTGCGCTTGGTTTTCTGGTCGAAGTGCTCGCGGATATAGCCCACGACCTGCGCGATGCGCTCCGGCGCCAGCAGCGCCCGCTCCGTGTCGATGGCCGGCACTTTCTTGTCGCGGATCGCCGCTTGTGTCTTGATCGTGTTGATGTAGTCGATGCGGAACGGCAGCACATTCTTGTCGTTGATCGCATCGACAATCGTGTAGGTATGCAGCTTGTCGCCGAAGGCCTGTTCGGTGGTGCGCCGCAACGGGTTGCCGGTGGTGCCTGCGTTATCGGCAAAGATCGGTGTGCCGGTGAAACCAAACAGGTGGTAACGCTTGAACACCCGCGTGATCTCGGCGTGCATGTCGCCAAACTGGCTGCGATGGCACTCGTCGAAGATCACCACCACATGCGCCTCATACACCGGGTGTTTCTTGTTCTTAGCCACGAAGCGTGAAAGCTTCTGGATAGTGGTGATGATGATGCGTGCGTTCGGGTCTTCCAGTTGCTTTTGCAGCACAGCGGTAGAGGTGTTGGAGTTGGCCGCGCCTTTTTCAAAGCGCTCGTACTCGCGCATGGTCTGGTAGTCCAGATCCTTGCGGTCGACGACGAACAACACCTTGTCGATTTCCGCCAACCCACGCGCGAGCTGCGCCGCCTTGAAA
>JBOICL010000285.1:0-8097 GCA_050740055.1 Stenotrophobium sp. | reverse complement strand
ACTTCACTTCTTCGATCAGCCCCTTCAGCCGGTTTTCGAATTCGCCCTTGATCCCGGCGCCGGCCTGCAGCAGCGCCAGATCGAGCGTGCGCAGCGTGACGTTGCGCAGCGAAGGCGGCACTTCGCCCAGCGCGATCGGGCCGACCGCATCCACGCGCCATTCGTCGCCGCGGTACACGAACGTGGCCTGCAGCAGCGGTGCGGGGAACTGGCTGAACAGCGCGCGCGCCAGCCGCTCGTGGCGCTTGGCGAGTGACTGGCCGAAATACACGTTCATCACGTATTCGCTGGAGCCGATGCGCGCCAGCGACTGCTGGATCAACTCCTCGATCTCGTCGTTGATGACGCGCGGCGAATCCGCCAGCTTGAGATCCTGGATCGTGGTGATCTCGGGCAGCGGCTTGTGCCCGCGCGCGCCCGCCAGCAGCGAGACGTAATAGCCGGTGGTCTGGTAACTGAAGGAGCGGCAGAGGTTGTAGATGCGCGTGGTGCGCGGCGCGCGCGTGTGTGTCTCGTGTGTGAGGTAATCCCAGGCGGTAACGACATCGATGCCGGGAATATCCACCGGCCAGTCGGTTCGCTGATCGACGACAACGATACCGCTCATGACACGGCGCTGTGAGCAGACGCCAGTCTGCGAACGTGGGGGCGGGAATGAGCGGAAGGCGCCGAACCCGCGCTATATGACACCTGGCGAATCATTATGAAGGCGCCGCTCATGACACGGTGCCGTGAGTGGCTGCCCTGCTAGGGAAAGGGTCGGGGGACTCTCGATGCTCTTCGGGCATTGGGGCTGCGTGGTCAAAATTTGTAGTCTGCGCGCGCGAATCCTAGCATGGCTTGCGGCGCGCGCGGTCATGCGGAATGATGCGGATCCGGCCACGGAGGAGGCCCATGCGCTACCGAGCATCGCTACTGCTGTTGGCCGCCGTCGCCTTGCCCGCGCAGGCGTGGGCGCCGCTGCAAAGTGTGCGCGTGCTGCTGCCCGCGCAAATCACGCATGATGGCGCGGCCGCGGCACTGCTGCCGCACAAACCGGTGGACGAAGGCGACACCGTCAGCACCGGCGGCAACGGTCGCGTGACCCTGGAGTTCGCCGGGCACGGCACGCTCACGCTGGGCGGCGATTCCGAACTGTTCGTGCATAGCGCCGAAACCGCCGCGCAGGGCAGCGGCGACCTGCTGCGCCTGCAACTCCTTCACGGCGCGCTGACGCTGGAACCCGCGCCGGCCGGGGCCGCCGGGCCCGTGCAGGATTTCCGCATCGACGTGGGTGGCCTGGAACTGCGCGCGCTGAACGCCGGCCTATGGGTCGCGGCCGATGACAACGGCGCCAGCGTGTGCCTGCAGAGCGGCGCGGCGGAGATCACCGCGGGCAACCAGACCGAGCGGCTCGACCAGTCCGGCCAGTGTCTGCAGCGCGATCGCAGCAGCGGAATGGTGAGCATTGATCCGGGCCCATCGCCACAGTTGCAGGAGCGCATGACGCAGACCGCGTTTCCGGCCTTCCTGTCGCCGGGCGGCACTCCCGCGCAGACCGGCGCGGATGCAGCATCCGGAACCACTGCACCCGTGCCCGCACAGCCGCAGCGGCGGGCCTCCGGCAACTGGACGGTGGTGGTCGCATCGCTGGCCGATGCCGGAGCCGCGCAGGCAATGGCGCGGAAGCTGCGCGCGAAAAAGCTGCACGCGGAAGTCCGTGCGAATCCGGCATCGGCCGACTGGCACCGCGTCACCGTCGGCAGCTACGAGACCCGCGAACTGGCCGCGCGCCAGGCCGTTCATCTCAAGCACACGCAGCACCTCAGGAGCGTCTGGGTCACGCAAATCCCGTGACGCGCCCGCGACGTTGTGTTTTTTTGCGCAGCAAAGCGCCATGTCGGCGCCCGCCCGCGACACGGCGTTTTTGCGAAGCAAAACGGGTGCGGGAGCGGGCGGTTGGGTGCCGACCTTCGCTGGTCGCGGACTTCTGGCGCCTCCCGGCTTCGCCCCGGCCAAGCTTCACAGCTTGGCGTTCGCCAGCATGGACTGCCACTGGCAGTCCATGAATTCCTGGCTCACCCCATTGCCCTTCGGGCAAGCGCCGTGTCGGCACCCGCTCTCTACGATTTCAATGAGAACGTTGTTATTAAATATTTACTATTATTTAAATTGATCAATATAAATAAACAGTCGCTCCCATGAATGAACCAGGAGCGGGTGGCGCATCCGCAGCGCCGCAGTTGACCGTCATCATCCCCACGCTCGATGAAGCCGCGGGCTTGCCGCGCCTGCTCGCACAACTGCGCGCGCAGCGGGGCATCGCGCTGGAAATCATCGCCGCCGACGGCGGTTCCACCGATGGTACGCCGCAAATCTCGGCCGCCGCAGGCGCCCGCGCTATCACGTCTCCCCGAGGCCGTGGACGGCAGATGAACGCAGGCGCGGCCGCCGCGCGCGCCGAAACGCTGCTGTTCCTGCATGCAGACTCGCAGTTGGAAACACCGAATCTGCTCGCCGATGCGTTCGCCGCGCTGCACCGCGCCGTGGCGGAGACAGGCGGTAGCCGCATCGCCGGTCACTGGCCGCTGCACTTCACCGCTTACCCGCCGCAGGCCGCACCCTTCTACCGTCACCTCGAAGGCAAGACCGCGCTCAACCGCCCCTACACCATCAACGGCGACCAGGGCCTGCTGATCTCGGCGCGGTGGTTCCGCGAACTCGGCAGCTACGACGAGCGCCTGCCCTTCCTGGAAGACCAGCGCATGGCGGCGAAAATTTTCGCGCAGGGCCGCTGGTTGCTGCTGCCGGGACGTCTCGCCACCTCCGCGCGCCGCTTCGAGGCCGAGGGCCGTCGCGAGCGCTACACCCTGATGGCGCTCATCATGGGCCTGCACGCCGCTGGCGCTGATGAATTCTTCGCGCAGGCGCCGGCGATCTATGCCGCCCAGCGCGAAACCGGCCGTCTCGATCTTGCGCCCTTCCTGAGTGCGATCCGCGAGACGCTGCGCCAGCGTGGCAGGCTGGCGACGTTGTGCCGCGCCGGCCGATTTGTGCGCGAAAACACCTGGCAGCTTTTTTACTGGCGCGACCAGCGGCATAGTGCCGCCGGTCTTCCGCGCCTGCGCTTCTACGACCGCTACCTGCACCGGCTCACGCAGAATCCGCTGGCGGACGTACTCGCCACGCTGCTTCTGAGCCTGTGGTTTTACCTCTGGCTGCCGCTCACTCGCCGCTAGTTCTTTCGCGGCGCTTCGTTCAGGAACGATTCAGTCGCTGCGTGTTCCAATGCCGCGCCTGCCACGAGCAGTCCCTTACATACTTAGGAGTCACCCATGAAAGCCCCCATTCTCGCCGCCGTTCTCAGCCTGTTCGCCGCCACTGCCTTCGCGCAGGGCAACGAGGGCGGTGCAGCCCCCGCCGCGCAGCCTGCGATTTCACAGTCCGCGCCGGCCGCGCCTGCGCACCACGCCGCCCATCACGTGAAGCATCACGCGAAGGCCAGGCACCACCACGTGAAGCATCACGTCAGGCACCACGGCAAGAAGCACCACAAGGCGAAGTAACACGCGCATCAACGAAAACGGGCCGCTTTAGCGGCCCGTTTTCATTTGCGGCTGAAGTCTCTCAGTCGTCGCGGCCCGAACGCTTGCGCTCGTGCTCCTTGAGAAATTTCTTGCGGATGCGGATCGAGGCCGGCGTCAACTCCACCAGTTCGTCGTTGTTGATGAACTCCAGCGCCTGCTCCAGCGAGAATCGGATCGGTGGCGTCAGGATGATGTTCTCGTCCGAGCCCGACGCGCGCATGTTGGTCAGCTTCTTGCCCTTGAGCGCATTTACGACCAGGTCGTTCTCGCGCGAGTGGATGCCGACGATCTGGCCCTCGTAAACCTCATCGCTCGGCGCGGCGATCATCTTGCCGCGCTCCTGCAGGTTGAACAGCGCGTAACCGAGCACCTTGCCCTGCTCGTTGGAGATCATCACGCCGTTGCGGCGCTCGCCGATGCCGGCAACCTCGGCCTTGGGGCCGAAGTGGTCGAAGTTGTGGAACAGCAGGCCGGTGCCCGAAGTCATGGACATGAACTCGGTGTGGAAGCCGATCAGCCCGCGTGAGGGAATGACGTATTCCAGGCGCACGCGGCCCTTGCCGTCCGGCACCATGTTCTGCATCTTGCCGCCGCGCTCAGCCAGCCCGGTGATGGTGCCACCCTGGTTCTTTTCCTCGACATCCGCGATCAGGGTTTCAAACGGCTCGCATAGCTGGCCGTCGATTTCCTTGAGAATGACCTGCGGACGCGACACGCCGATCTCATAACCTTCGCGGCGCATGTTTTCCAGCAGCACGCCCAGGTGCAGCAGGCCGCGGCCGGACACCTTGAACTGGTCGGGACTATTGCCCGGCTCCACGCGCAGAGCGACGTTGGTTTTCAGCTCGCGCTGCAGGCGGTCGGAAATCTGGCGACTGGTGACGAACTTGCCTTCCTTGCCGGCGAACGGCGACTTGTTGACCTCGAAGGTCATGCTCATGGTCGGCTCATCCACCACCAGCGTCGGCAACTGCTCCGGACTCTTGGCGTCGCATATGGTCTCGGAAATGCCCAGTTCCTCGATGCCGGTGATGGCGACGATGTCGCCGGCCTGCGCTTCCGGCACCTCGATCTTGTCGAGGCCCATGAAGCCGAGAATTTGCAGCACGCGGCCCATGCGCACCTTGCTGTCGCGGCCGACCACGCTCACCGGCGTGTTGGTCTTGATCTTGCCGCGCTTGATGCGGCCGGTGCCGATGACGCCGACGTAGCTGGAATAGGCCAGCGAGGTGATCTGCATCTGGAACGGGCCGTCGAGATCGACTTTCGGCGGCGGCACCTTGTCCACGATCATCTGGAACAGCGGGTCCATGTTGCCTTCGCGGATGTCGGGGTTGTCGCCGGCGTAGCCCATCAGCGCGGAAGCGTAGATCACCGGGAAATCGAGCTGCGTATCGTTGGCGCCGAGGCGGTCGAACAGGTCGAACACCTGGTCCATGACCCAGTGCGCGCGAGCGCCGGGGCGATCAATCTTGTTCACCACGAGGATCGGGTTGAGGCCCATCGCGAACGCCTTCTGCGTCACGAAGCGTGTCTGCGGCATCGGGCCGTCGGCGGCGTCCACCAAGAGGCACACGCAGTCCACCATCGACAGCACGCGCTCGACTTCGCCGCCGAAGTCAGCGTGCCCGGGCGTGTCCACGATGTTGATGCGGTATTCGGTGCTAGTGCGCTTGTCGGTCCAGCGGATCGCGGTGTTCTTCGCCAGAATCGTGATGCCGCGCTCACGCTCCAGGTCGTTGGAGTCCATGATGCACTCGCCCAGTTCCTCGCGCTTGTCCAGCGTGCCGGACTGCCGCAGCAGCTTATCCACCAGTGTCGTCTTGCCGTGGTCGACGTGGGCGATGATGGCGATATTGCGGAGATTCTCGATCATAAAGGTCAGGAAATGACGCGGCGCAGCAAAAAGGGCGCGCATTCTACACCGGCGCAGGTTTTGACGCCTTTAGGCCGATGGTCCTAGCCGGACTAGAACTGATTTTTTGATAACGGCCTGTGGTCAGTAGCGGCCGCTCTCCATGAGGAGCACAGGATAACGCTAATTCAGAGTTCTCGATTAGCTAGCCTGGGGCCTTATAGTCGTCCGGGCGTTCATACGGGACCGTTTCCGGCCATTTCTCCCACTGCTCGCAGGCGATACCAGTATGCGTGTCCTTGAGCCTTGTCAGCCGCCCCCTTACCAAACGCTTCGTCAAACTGTTCCGCTTGCCGATTGCCATTTGGATCTAATCGGAACATGGCGAGTTTATCTCTTGGGATTCCCTTGATTGAAGTGCTACCACCAACTGCAACGAATCCGCATCGCTCAACCTTGCCGCTAGCCGTGTCCATGCGCAGACCCATCATCTGGTCAAGATTGTGATATCTGCCAGGCATGGGCTTGAAATAGATCGCCGCCGCAATCATCGCCCCGGACGCAAGGACAGCTTTCGCTATTCCGTCTTGAATTCCGACAGAGCCTCGGGATGAAGCTCAAAGCGCATCATCTGACAACTGTGCGCCGCACCTGTCCAAGTGCCTCGGAGCCGGGAACCGTTTTGATCTGGCCGGAGCGGGCTTCCTGAAGCCGGCGCCGTGCCTCTGTCACCCAGAGGCGGTGGATGTAGCCATCTTCTGCGGAGTCCAAACTTTCAACCAAGCGGTCGGCTAGCAGCGCTCTAGCCTCACTGGGGAGTGACAGCACACTTTCCGTGATTTGTTCGACATTTGGACTCATGAGACGAGCCTACGATTAAAGGCAGTCGTTTTCAAGTTCCAGCAAAAATACGGCAACCTAATCACAGCGGATTGCTGCCGCCACCTTGCATGCCCTGGCGCGGGCCTCGTCAATGCTGTCGCCCAGCGCCAGCGCGACACCCATGCGGCGGTGGCCGATGATTTCCGGCTTGCCGAACAGTCGCAGCATCGTGTCCGGCTCGGCGAGCGCCTGTTCCAGCCCTGAAAACACCGGCGCCTGGCGGTCGCCGGAGAACAGCATCGCGCAGGACGCCGACGGGCCACGCTGGCGGATGTTGGGGATCGGCAGGCCGAGCACCGCGCGCACATGCAGGGAAAACTCGGACAGGTCCTGCGAAATCAGCGTGACCAGGCCGGTATCGTGCGGGCGCGGCGACACCTCGCTGAAAATCACCTCTTCGCCACGGATGAACAGTTCCACGCCGAAAATGCCGCGGCCGCCGAGTGCGTCGGTCACTTTCGCGGAAATGGTCTTGGCCTTCTCCAGCACGGTCGCCTTCATCGGATGCGGCTGCCAGGACTCGCGGTAGTCGCCGTCTTCCTGCGTGTGGCCGATGGGCGCGCAGAAGCTGGTCCCGCCCGCGTGGCGGATGGTGAGCAGGGTGATTTCGTAGTCAAAGGGCACGAAGCCCTCGATGATGATGCGGCCGGGGCCGGTGCGGCCGCCCTGCTGGGCGTATTCCCAGGCGTGATCGATGTCGGCCGCGGTTTTGACCAAGCTCTGGCCCTTGCCGGAGGAGGACATCACCGGCTTGACCACGCAGGGCAGGCCCAGCGCCTGCACGGCAGCGCGGTAATCGGCCTCGGTGTCGGCAAAACGGTAGGGCGAGGTCGGCACGCCGAGGTCTTCCGCCGCCAGCCGGCGGATGCCTTCGCGGTCCATCGTGAGCCGGGCCGCACGCGCGGTCGGGATGACGGTATAGCCTTCCTTTTCCAGCTCGATCAGGGTCGGCGTGTGGATCGCCTCAATCTCGGGAACAATCAAATCCGGCTTTTCGAGTTCGACCACGCGGCGGATTGCGGCGCCGTCGAGCATCCTGATGACATGGCTGCGGTGCGCGACCTGCATCGCCGGCGCGTTGGCGTAACGGTCCACGGCGATGCACTCGACACCATAGCGTTGCGCCTCGATCACCACTTCCTTGCCCAGTTCGCCGCTGCCCAGCAAGAGGAGGCGGATGGCCTTGCCGCTGAGCGGCGTTCCAAAATTTTTCATGGTGTGAATATTGCGAAGCCGAGGTGAATAAGCTGAGAGCGACGTAGTAAGCTAATTCTATCTGGAGAACTCCCGCATGCGCCGTCGCACCAAAATTGTCGCAACTCTTGGCCCCGCCACCGATAACCCGCTGGTCCTGAAACGCCTGCTGGCGGCGGGCGTGGACGTGGTCAGGCTCAACTATTCCCACGGCAAGGCCGAGGATCACGCGCGCCGCGCGCAGGAAGTGCGCGACGCGGCGGCCGCGCTGGGGCGCGATGTTGGCATCCTCGCCGACCTGCAAGGCCCGAAAATCCGCATCGAGAGCTTTGCCGACGGGCCGGTGGAACTCGAAGAGGGCGACAAGTTCACGCTCGACACCGCGCTCGGCACCAACGCCGGCGACCGCACCGTGGTGGGCTGCGCCTACGAACACCTGCCGCGCGACGTGGTGCCGGGCGACACGCTGCTGCTCAATGACGGCGCCATCGCCATGCGCGTGGAGCACGTGGAAGGCACCCGCATCGAGAGCACTGTGCTGGTCGGCGGCGTGCTATCCAACCGCAAGGGCATCAACAAGCAGGGCGGCGGCCTGTCGGC
>JBOICL010000284.1:0-2228 GCA_050740055.1 Stenotrophobium sp. | reverse complement strand
GTCCTGGCGCGCGCGATCTCGGCATCGGTGAGCAGGGCATCCATCGGCAGATAGGCGCGGATGCCGGGGAACTGCGCCTGCACCTCGCGCGGGATCAGGCTCGCGGTATCCAGCCAGTCGCCCTTGTCCTTGGGCGTCGAGTGCGGATCGCCGGGATTGGACTTGGCACGCGCCTCGTCCTCGTTGCTGTAGCCGTCGCCGTCGGCGTCGAGTTTGGCGATCTTGTCGAAGGCGGCGAGGCTCTCACCTGCTTCCTTGAACTGCTTGCCGAAGGGATTGAGCGGCGTGCCGCCGCCGTCCTTGTGGCAGGCGTTGCAGGATGGCGGATAGCCGTAGGTCTGGCGGTACATGCGCGCAAAGGCCGGTTCGGCCTGTGCCGCGCTACTCGCCAGCAGCGTGGCGAGAAACAGCGCAAGGCACATCGTGTTCTTTTTCATGGCGATCTCCTGCGGCAAGAATAGCGCGATGGCTCAGAAGCTGAACAAGGACGGCACTACGCCGCGCATATCGTCGAGCAGCTTGGGATTCTTCGCCAGATCCTGCTGCAGCATCTGGCGCTGCGCGGAATCCGCGGGCGGCATCATCTTGTTGGCCTTGTCGGTGCCCTGGTAGCGCGGCCAGTCGAGCACGTCGCGAATCTCGCTCTTGGCCTTGATGTGCGCCAGCACCTCGGCCTCGGTCTTGCCGGACATGAAGTTGAGGCGCGCGTTGGGATTGCCGCGATGGCAGGCGAAACAGTAGTGCTCAAAGTTCCTGACTGGCGAGTTGGCGGCAATCTTGACCGGTGGCTCGCCGCTGGAAAGCGGCGGCGACATATCCTTGGTATCCAGGCAGCAGTATTCGGGCACCGGCGCGCCGAGGGCCGCCAGCATCGCGCGCATGATGCGCACACGGCCGATCGGCGCGGGCGCGAAGAAATCTGCGGGAATTTTTTCCACCGCATCCCGCAGGCGCGGCAACTGGAATCCGGCGGCCTGTTCGAGACGCTCGAAATCGGAGCCGGTGAGCATGCCGGCCAGGCCGAAACCGCCGTCGAGATCGTCCGCGGCGAGTACACGCTTGGGGTCACGCTGCGACAGCGGGTCAAGCGCCTCCGGCAGCTTCGGCAGTTTGTCGAGTGACGCCAGATCCTCGTTGTTGCGCGGGCCGGTGCCGGGTTTCACCTTCGGTTCCGTCAGCCGCCGGAAAAATCCGCGGACTCCTTGCAACTCGCCGATGGGGTCGCGATTGAGGATGTTGTTGCCGGGGATGGCGATGCCCTGCGCCGGCCACGCCGGCGCCTGCAACTGCCTCAACTGCACCGCATCGGCACCCTGGGCGTCGAACTGGCCGGGCGCCCAGAGATAGTCCACCGCCACCTTCAGCATCTGGCGGCGGCAGTCCGTGCCGCGCTCACCGCCGGCGCAGCCATCCAGCCAGGCCCGCTGCGTCACCGCCAGGAATTCGCCGGTATCGACCAGGTCCTGGAAGCGTTCCGGCGCGGACAGCGGATTGGAAATGGGGAAGCCGAGATAATGATCGGGGTCGAGCTTGGCCTCGCGCCGCGCATCAGCGATGGCCTTAGCGGTGGCGGTTTCGCCGTTGGTCTCGTCCCAAGGGCGCACCGGGAAAATCGGCACCGCGCCCTGATGGCAGGCCATGCACACGGCGCGCTTGATGTAGACCAGCCGCGGCTGGCAGCCCTCGCAATAGTTCTGGATCAACTGGAACTCGTAGCGGCCCGCCGCCTCGTTGTACGAGATCACCTCGACCTCGTGTGCGTTCTCGACGAAGCCGAGAAACAGCCGCGAGCGCGGCGCCAGCCCCAGCGCAGTGCGATCCGGCGCCTGGAAGTCGGCGGCGTAAAGCACGCGCGGATATTCGTAATCCGCCATCGCCTTGAGCAGCGAGCGGCCCTTGGGGATCATCAGCACCAGCGGCGGCGTAACGGCAGGGTCCTGCTTCTGCACCATCTCCACCAGTTTGCCGAACGGGTATGGCAAGGATTCGTTCTGCGCCACCAGATGATCGAACAGCGAGCGCGTACCGGCCGGCGGCAGATCGTCCTGCGGAATCAGCTTGTACGAGAGCGAAGCAAGATCCGGCGCGAGGCTGGTCTGCGAGGCGGCGGAAACCCGCGTCTGCGCGGCGCTGCGCGGCCACAGGGTCCAGACGAGTGCCGCGGCAAGCGCCAGCAGGACCAGCCACCAGAGCCCTGCCGCGCCCGTCTGCCGCGCCCGTTTCATGCG
>JBOICL010000283.1:0-2534 GCA_050740055.1 Stenotrophobium sp. | reverse complement strand
TCATTCAAGCGCTGGGGGTTTTAGCGGGTTCGGCAATGAACCGCAGTCCCTACAATAACGGCACTAGAACAAAACGGCTGCACACGCAAAACCATCATGGCGCAGATTCATCAGCCGCAACTGGACTGGATCGACGCACAGGTTCCCGCTATGCGGGACGAATTGCTGCGTCTGTCCGGCATCAACTCCGGCAGCTTCAATGCCGCCGGCGTCAACGCTGTGGCGCAGCGCCTGCGCACGCTGTTCGCGCCGCTGGAAGCGGATTGCGAAACCCTCGACGTCGCGCCGCACCGCTCGACAGGGGACGACGGCAAGCCGCGCAACTATTCGCTCGGCAATGCCCTGCGCCTGCGCAAACGTGCGGACGCGCCGCTGAAAATTTTTCTCTGCGGTCACATGGACACGGTGTTCGGGCCGGATCATCACTTCCAGACCGCGCGGCAGGCCGATGCCGACACCCTGCACGGCCCCGGCGTCGCCGATCTCAAGGGCGGAATGCTGGTCATGTTCCTCGCGCTCAGCGCGCTGGAGCGCAGCGAATACCGCGAGCGCATCGGCTGGGAAGTGCTGTTCAATCCCGACGAGGAAATCGGCTCGCAGTCTTCCGCGCCGCTGCTGATGGAGGCCGCGCGGCGCAATCATTTCGGGTTGGTTTACGAACCCGCGTTTGAAGACGGCAACCTCGCCGCCGCGCGCAAGGGCAGCGGCAATTTCGACGTGATCGTGCACGGCCGCGCCGCGCATGCGGGACGCGAACCGCAACTGGGTCGCAATGCCATCCGCGCCTGCGCCGACTTCATCGGCGCGTTGGACGCGCTCAACGGCCAGCGCGAAGGCGTGACGATCAACCCCGGCTATGTGCGCGGCGGCGGCGCGCTCAACATCGTGCCGGAGCTGTGCGTTTTTCAGTTCAACGTGCGCACTGCACAGGCTGCCGACGAGTGCTGGATGCAGGAACAGCTCGACGTGCTGGTCGGCCGCATCAGGCAGCGCGAAGGTTTCAGCGTCGAACTGCGCGGCAGCTTCACGCGCCCGCCGAAGATTTTCGATGCGGCGAATCAGAAACTTGCGAATCTGATCGGCGACTGCGGAAAAAAACTGGGCCTCGATCTTCAGTTCAAACCGACCGGCGGCTGCTGCGACGGTAACAATCTCGCCGCCGCTGGCCTGCCCAATATCGACAACCTCGGCGTCGCGGGCGGCGCCATCCATTCCGATCGGGAATTCATGAAAATCTCCAGCCTCGCTGAACGCGGCAAACTCTCCGCCCTGTTGTTGCTGAGGCTGGCCAGCGGAGAACTGCAATGGCGCTGAGGCGCATCACCTCCATGCACATGAGTTGCCGCGCATGAAAACCGTCCGTCCGATCCGGCTAGACGATCTCGACGCACTGGTTGCGCTGGCCAAAGGCGCGGGCGCGGGTTTCACCAGCCTGCCGCCGGTGCGGGAATTCCTGCAGAAGAAAATCGAACGGTCCCTGCACTCCTTCGATACTCCGGTGAGGGAACCCGGTCACGAACGCTACATGTTTGTGCTGGAGGAAACCGATAGCGGCGAAATCGGCGGATGCTGCGCCGTGGAAGCCGCCTGTGGACTCGACGAGCCGTTCTACAACTACCACGTCGGCGTCACCGTGCACGCCAGCCGCGTGCTAAAAATCTACAACCGCGTGCCTACGCTGTATCTCTCCAACGATTACACCGGCACCAGCGTGCTGTGCTCGCTTTATCTGAGACCGGAACTGCGCAGCGGCGGCGCGGGACATCTGCTGTCGCGCAGCCGCTTTCTGTTCATGGCGAACTTCCCGGAGCGCTTCTCCGCAAAAGTCATAGCGGAGATGCGCGGCGTGTCGGATGAAAATGGACGGTCACCGTTCTGGGAAGGGCTCGGCCGCCACTTCTTCAGCCTCGATTACAACGATGCCGAGCACGTCGTCGGCATGGGCAACAAATCCTTCATCGCCGAACTGATGCCGCCGCACCCGATCTACAGTGTGCTGCTGCCGCCCGAAGCTCGCGCAGTCATGGGCCGGGTGCATCCGCAGACCGCGCCGGCCCTGCGACTGCTGGAGCAGGAAGGCTTCCGCTACCAGGGCTACATCGACATTTTCGATGGCGGCCCGACGGTCGAGGCGCCGCGCAGCGACATCCACAGCATCCGCAACTCGCACAGCTTGCCGGCAGTCATCGGACAATCATCCCCAGGGGAAAAACACCTGATCGCGAACACCGGGCTGAATGATTTTCGCTGCACGCTGGCAGCCGCGAGCACACAGGACGGCCGCGCCCAAATCAGTCCGGCCAGCGCGAAGACACTCAGCATCGGTGGCGGCGACGCCGTGCGCATGGTCAGGCTCTGAGCGCCATGTTCGCGTTCTCCAAAGTTGCGTGGTGGCTGATCACGCCCGCGACACAACTGCTGATCCTTACGCTGCTGGCATGGCTGCTGTTCCGCCGCCGTCCGCGGCTGTCGCGCGTGCTGCTGGTGTTGGCGGTTCTATGGCAATGCGCGATCTATTTTCTGCCGGTGACGAA
>JBOICL010000282.1:0-1488 GCA_050740055.1 Stenotrophobium sp. | reverse complement strand
TGGACTGCCAGTGGCAGTCCATGCTGGCGAACGCCAAGCCGGATGGCTTGGCCGGGGCGAAGCCGGGAGGCACTCGAAGCCCGCGACAATCGCGAAGGTTGGCACCCAACCGCCCGCACCCGACCCGTTTTGCTCCGCAAAAACGCCGTGTCGCGGGCGGGTGACGTTCAAGGCTCCAGCCGCTCGATGTTCCAGCCGCTGCCGGCGCGCCGGTATTGCAGGCGGTCATGCAGGCGTCCGCGCCGCCCCTGCCAAAATTCCACCAGTTGCGGATGCACGAGGTAGCCGCCCCAGAATGCCGGAAACGGCACGTCCTGATCCGCGTATTTCTTTTCGTTTTGATCCATCCGCGTGTCGAGTTCCGCGCGCGTGGCGACGATGCGGCTCTGGCGAGAGGTCAGCGCGCCGAGTTGTGACGCGCGCGGCCGCGTGTAGAAATATTCGCGTGCGATTTCCGGCAGCAGTTTTTCCGCGCGGCCTTCGATGCGCACTTGGCGCTCCAGCTTGTCCCACCAGAACACCAGAGCGACGTCGGGATGCGCCGCGATGTCCGCGCCCTTGTGGCTCTCGTGGTTGGTGTAGAAGGTCAGCCCGCCTTCACGAAAGCCCTTGAACAGCACGATGCGCGCGGACGGTTTGCCATCCGCGCCGATGGTGCACAAGGTCATCGCCGTCGGCTCCTGCATAGCCACCGTCGCCGCGTCGGCCAGCCAGCGCTCCAGTTGCGCGATGGGCGTGGGCTGCAGTTCGGATTCGTTGAACGGCGGATTACGGGTGAATTGCGGCATGGACGGTGTCGGGTCTGGCAGAATCTATGTCCCGTATTTTGCCGGAATCAGACGATGTCCACTTTCAAGGCGCTGCGCATCCATCAGGTCGAAAAATCCACGCAGGCGCGTGTCGAAGAACTCTCCTTCAAGGATCTCGGCGCGGGCGATGTGGTGATCCGCGTCGCCTGGTCGGGCGTCAACTACAAGGACGCGCTGGCCGTGACCGGCAAGGGCCGCATCATGAAAGGCTTCCCGAAGATTGCCGGCATCGACCTCGCCGGCGTGGTCGAGAGCAGCCGCGATGCGCGCTACAAGGCTGGCGACAAGGTGCTGGTCACCGGCTGCAACATCGGTGAAATTCTCGACGGCGGCTTTACCGAAGTCGCCTGCCTGCCCGCCGATGTGCTGGTGCCCCTGCCCACGGGTCTGAGCCGGATGGAAGCGATGGCGATCGGCACCGCCGGCTTCACCGCCGCGCTGGCGCTGCGCCGCATGCTGGAAAATCACCAGACGCCGGACATGGGCCCCATCGCCGTCACCGGTCCCACCGGCGGCGTTGGCTCCATAGCCATCGACCTGTTCAAGCGCGCCGGCTTCACCGTGCATGCGATCACCGGCAAGGCGGGCGTCGCCGACGACTATCTCAAGTCGCTCGGTGCAGACGAGATCGTCTCGCGCCAGTCGCTGGAAATGGGCAAGAAGCCGCTGGAGACCGCGC
>JBOICL010000281.1:0-7001 GCA_050740055.1 Stenotrophobium sp. | reverse complement strand
GAAATTCAGGTAGCAAGTGGCTGATGCTGAACTACGCCAACCTTACCGCGATGTAATTCACGGACCTAGTTGAGCAGCGCTCGCCCCTTGAGCCGCTCCAACTGTCGCAGTGGCGACTGTTCCGGATCGAGCATCGCCGCCGCTTCCAGATAGAAGGTCTGTTCCATCAGGAACTGCCCGCTGTGCGCGGCGTGCGAGACCTGATCGCTGTAGACGATCCAGGTCTGACCGGGCTGGAAGTGTATTTCCTCAGCCTTGACCGCCTTCTGGTATTCCACGTCCATCTTCATGGCGTCATGGGTGCGCAGCATGAGATCGTCGTAGGCGGTGCGGTAGGTCTTGGTCAGCTTGACCCACTGCATCAGCCGGCGCAGCGCCGCCGGCGCGGGATTGAACTGCGAGGTGAAGCGACGCGCCACGTCGACAAACGCCTCGCCGGTGCGCCAGTGCCGCGAGCGGCCGTTGGGGTTGACGTTGGTGAACACGCGCAGCAGGCGCTTGCCCTGCACCGGCGTCGCCGGAAATGCGTCCACGTGCAGGCGCGTGTCGTCCTTCTTCACGGAGGTGACGCGGCCCTCGATTTCCGCCGGGCGGAAACTGGTGCGGCCGGTGATCAGGGGCTGTCGATAGTGCGGAAACAGCGCGTCCACCAGTTGGCGGCTCTGCTGTGCGTAGCGTTTCACCATGTCGTGCATCGCGCCGAGCAGCGCGTGGTCCGCGTCCATGCCTGCGAGCCGGTCGCGGCTGAGGTCGTAGCTGATGTTCTTCTTGCCGGCGGCGAGAATCTGCGGCGTGAACAGCGCCTGCTCGGCGGCGCTTGTCGCGAACGCCAGTTGCGGCAGCAGCAGCACGCCGCCGCCCTCTAGCTGGCGTGTCGGTTCCGCATCCGTGACGGCGGGAACATCCCAGAGGTTAAGGTCGTGCGTGTAAATCATGGCGAATTCCTTTGCGGCTGAGGCTTGCCGGGAAAGTATAGTTTCCGAGGATGATTTGTGGTCGTAAGCGCGTTATTCCTGTCACCCGTATGGAACGCCGATCTGTGCTCACTGATCCTCGGCAGGGGTGCTCACCAGGGAAGATGAATTAATTACGTTTACGAGGGGCTAGTCTGTCGCTCCGCTCGACTTGTTGGCGGCAGCAACTCGATGGGCGCGCAGTCCGGCACACACGCGATCAAGCCGGAGCCGAGCAACTGCGTTGGGGTCCGGGCGCCGCTGTCCACTTTGGGCATGGCGAGCAGCTCGCGAGCCACGGTGATGGCGCTCTTGGCGGTGAAGCCCTGAGAGCTCTCGGTCTTGAGGCGGGCCTGACGGGTTTCGCCGCCGGCATTGCGCACCTCACCCCAGAAGAACGTGGGACCGGCTTGCCGGCGCTGTGCGCTGGGGCCGCGATACAGACCGGCGAGCGTCTTGAGCGTGCGCTGTACCGGCGCCAAACCGGCCATTGCGCGGAAGGGCTCGACTGCACGCAGGGGCCGGTGCAGAAAGCCGGGCACCGGCGTATAGACCGCGATGTTGGGAATGCCGGTGCTGGCGTAAGCGGTGGACACATCGCCCCAGGGAATCGCCAGGCTCCACTGCGCGCCCTGGCCGAAATCGATGCGCCGCCGCAACGAACCGAAGGGCACGGTCACGATCACGCCGTCTTTTCTCACCATGCAGCCGGAGGCCATGCCCTCGATCATTGTTTGCAACGAGCCGCCGGAAGGCGGCGCCGTGACCTTGAAGGCCAGCGCCAGTTCGACGGCATCCGGCAGCGCCTGCTTGAGCGTCGCCGCCAGACAGTCGGAGGGCACCACGTCCATGCCGACACCGGGGCAGAGCAGCACGCCGCCTTGCGCCGCCTCGTCGCTGAGGCGCTGCGCCAGTTCAAACACCGGGATTTCTCCGGTGATGTCGAGGTAATGCACACGCGCCTGGATGCAGGCGCGCATGACGGTTTCCGCGGTGCCGGCGAAGGGGCCGGCGCAGTTGAGCAGCAACGTATAGCCGGCCAGATTGCGCGCCACGCCCGCCGCATCGTCGAGCGCGAAGGCTCGTGCTTGCAGTCCAAGCTCGGCGGCGAGCGGCGCGAGTTTATCGAGAGAGCGGCCAGCCAGGATCGGCGCAAGACCGCGGCGCACGGCTTCGCGCGCGATCAGTTCGCCGGTGTAGCCATAGGCGCCGTAAATCATCCACGAAGTTTGAGGCATGTGATCTCGGAGTCAGAGTCTTGCGTGAATTGAAGCGCATTCGCTCAGGCGGGGGCCAAGCCTATGCGTTCCCGCCACTGCTGCTCAAGTTGCTTCGTGTCATGGTCGTGAGGGTGAAAATCGCGCCGGTAGTAATCCAGAAACTCCTTGATCACCTGAGCAAGAAAAGCCAGCACACTCGGCGTGCCGAGGAAGCTGCGCAGAATGCCCGCTTCCTATATCGCTAGCGCGCATGGTATTCGAGCGCCGGATTCGTCACCCGGCCGAACTTGAGCGCCGCCGCGTCGCGCAGGTAGTCGTTAAGCACGGTCCACGGCGCCTGATCGCCCTGTCGTGGCAGACTGTCGGCGCCGCGGCGGACATAGCCCGACGCCAGGCTGCCCATCACCGTCTCTTCGGTGCGCTGGATGCCGTTGGCTCGTGGGATGACGACCTTGAGTTTCTTTTTGTCCATATGGGCCATCATGCGGATGAAATGCTCGCAGACGATATCGGCCTTCAGGGTCCACGAAGCGTTGGTGTAACCCGTGATCGCGAGCAGGTTCGGCACGCCGTCCACCATCATGCCCTTGTAGACCAGGTGATCTTTGATGACGACGGGCTCGCCATCGACCGTCATCTGCGCACCGCCAAAGAGCTGTAGGTTCAGGCCGGTCGCCGTGACGACGATGTCGGCGTCCAGATGCTCGCCAGAATCTAGCTGGATGCCCGTCGCATCGAAAGTCTTGATAGTGTCGGTGACGATGCGTGCCCGGCGCTTGCGCAGCATGCGGAACAGGTCGCCGTCCGGCACCACGCACAGTCGCTCGTCCCAGGGGTTGTAGCGCGGCGAGAAGTGCTTGATGTCCACGTTTTTACCGAGCTGATGTTTGGTCAGCCCGCGCAGCAGCCTCCGCACGACTTTTGGCCGCTCGCGGGACGCCACGAACAGCGCGCGTTGCAGCGCGATGTTCCTCGCGCGCGTTGCGGCATAGACCAGCTTAGTCGGCAGAACACGGGACAGCGTGTGCCACAGGGGATCCACCGACGGCACCGACAGCACATAGGTCGGCGAGCGCTGCAGCATCGTCACATGCGCGCCGCCCGCAGCCATGGACGGTACCAGGGTGATGGCGGTCGCGCCGCTGCCGATGATGACCACCTTCTTGCCGTTGTAGTCGAGATTCTCCGGCCACTGCTGCGGGTGCACGATCTTGCCGGCGAAAGAGTCGCGGCCCGGAAAGTCCGGCGAGTAGCCCGCGTCGTAGTTGTAGTAGCCGGTCGCCGCGATGAGGAAGCGCGCGGTGTAGGTTTCGTCCTGCCCCGACTCCGCGTTGTGGGCCGCGACGGTCCATCGAGCCTGCGTGGACGACCACGCCGCATGCACAACCTTGCGGCCGAAACGAATATGCGGTGTGACGTGGTAGCGTTCCGCGGTTTCGCTCACATAGCGCTTGATCGAAGCGCCGTCGGCCAGCACTTTGGGTTCGCGCCAAGGACGGAAGTTGAAGCCAAAAGTTGACATATCCGAATCCGAGCGGATGCCAGGATAGCGAAACAAGTCCCAGGTCCCGCCAATGGCTTCGCGCCGTTCGAGGATCGCGTAAGTTTTGCCCTTTAGTTTGCGGGTGAGGTGGCAAGCCGCGCCGATGCCGGAAAGCCCGGCTCCGAGAATCAATACATCAAAGTGTGGCGTGGACATTGCGTTCTCCTTTATGCGCGGAAGCGATCTTCATGACATGAGTTCATTCTTAAGTGGCCGCAACCGGCGCTGCTCCTGTTGATGACACCGGCTTGGCGGGGAAACGCGCGCCGAATCGTTCGGCCAACGCCGTGATGGTCAGGCTGGGGTTAACGCCGACATTGGCGGGAATGGCGCTGCCATCCACGACATATAGACCCGGATAACCGAAGACTTCATGATCGATGTCCACCACACCTGCTTCCGGCCCCGTAGCCATGACCGCACCGCCGAGGATGTGGGCCGTGACCGAGAGATTGCCGGCGCTTTCCATCAACATGTTCAGCGGCGTGCCCTTGCTGGCTGCTGCGAAGGCGCGGGCGGCCGCATTAGCCTGGGGAATGAAGGAAGGCGAGCGGTCGCCGCTAATGCGGGACTTGAGTCCGTAGCGCCATCCGCGCAGCAGCGTGCGCCCATAGCCAAACGCGATTTCGTTGTCCGCTTGCTGCATGACGGTCAGCACGGAAATGCGCTGGTGCCAGTTTTTAGCTCGGAACGAGCGGGTGCTGGCCAGCGGGTGTATGAAAAAATTCAGCAGGGTGCGCAGGGCGCGGAGCAACGGGCGGGCGTCGTCCACTAGCGGCCCCATGTACAACTTCATGAAGCCATAGCTGGGCGGAAAGCGGTTCTGGGTGATATGCGTGTGGGCATCGGGATAAAAGTGCGTGGAAATGGTCGCACCTTTGGTTACGTCCACCTGCTCGTCATCGGCGAGGATGCCAACGATCGCTTCGCTATTGGTCCGTACATGCTCCCCCAGCGCGCGCGGCAACTTGGGCAATGTGCGGTAGCGGTCACGCGAGGCAAACAGAATTTCCTGCGTTCCAAGGGCGCCTGCGGAAAGTATGAGCTTGTGCGCGCGCAGCGCGTTGTACTTTTTAGTGCCATCCCAGGGGTGGCGCAGATGCACCCGATAGCCGCCGCCGGGCAGCGGCTCAAGATGCGTGACCTGACGCTCCGGCAACACTTGCACGCCCAACTGTTGGGCAAAGTAGAGATAGTTGCGATCCAGCGTATTCTTAGCGCCATAAGCGCAGCCGGTGATGCAGCGGCCGCATTGTCTGCAACCAGTGCGCGCCGGACCGGCGCCGCCGAAGAACGGATCGGGCGTGCTCTTGTCGGGGTCGCCAAAGAAAATACCTTGCGGCACAGCGCCGAAGCTGTGAGCGGCGCCCATGCGCTCGGCGGTGGCGCGCAGCCAGTCATCCTGAATGCCGTGATACGGATTTGCAGTCACCCCCAGCATGCGCTTGGCGCTGAGGTAGTGGGGCGCCAATTCCTGCTGCCAGTCCACACTTAGCGCCGCCCAGGCCGGGTCCCGGTAAAAAGTTGCGCGCGGTTCCAGCAAGACCGCGGCGTAAACCAGACTGCCGCCACCTACGCCGATGCCGCGCACAATCGCTACGTGCCTAAAGACGTCCTGCGCGAAACATCCCTTCATGCCCAGGGCCGGCATCCAGGCCAGTTTTGTCGGATGGTCGCCGGCTTGCGTCAGAGCGTCATCATCGAGTTTGCGGCCTTGCTCCAGCACCGCGATCTTCCAGCCCTTTTCGGCCAGGCGCAGGGCACTGACACTGCCGCCAAAGCCGGAGCCGACGATGAGGATGTCGTAGTCGAAACCGCCCGGACTCATGACTGCAACTCAATCTGCGCAAGACCGCAGCGCACGGCTTCGCGTGCGATCAGTCCGCCGGTGTAGCCATAGGCGCCGTAAATCATCCAGGAGGCTTGCGGCATTTTCAGCAGCCGATGTCGGTTGGCAGCCTTGTACGCAATCGGGGTAGAGCAACACCCGCCAAGCCGCGTAGCGTGGCCCGGGTCGCCGCGAACCAGTCGAAGTAATCGCGCCACAGCACGATCCGGCCCCGGCGCACCTGGAACGTGCCACAGACCCAGAACGCGATATGCACCGGGCCGATCCTGACCAGGTCGGTGCGCTCGGTCATCACCACATCACCCTTGCTGGCGATCCGGTGGATCTGCACACCAAAGGCGGTGCCGGGGCGCAGTGCGAACTTCGCAAAGCGGGCGACGCGCTCACCGCCCTTGATCGTCGGCAAGGAGACATTGGTATAGCGCAGGTCCGGGCCCAACAAAGCTGCCACGGTGGCGTGATCCTGAGCCTCAAGCGCCTGCAGAAACCGGATGACGATTTCTTCCGGGGACAGTGCCGCGGCGGCGGCTGATCGTTCGCCAGTCATCGCACGATTCTGCTTGCTCATATGCTCAGGCCTCAGCCAGATTCATGCGTTGCCGCCAGTGCTGCTGCAATTCCAGGGTGTCATGATCATAGGGGTGAAACCCAGGCCGGTAGTAATCCAGAAACTCCTTGACCACCCGCCCGTCAGCAATGCCCTTGGGCCCAAAAAACTCCCAGACGAATTTGAGGAACTGCGGGGCGGAGAGTTTTCCATCGGCCCACAGCAGACGCAGCATATTGCGCAGAATCAGCACGGCCAGGATGCCGCCCGCGGTCGCCATGTAGAACACGCGCGCACCGTAAGCGCCGCCGATGGCCTCGTAAGCATCCATGAACACGGCCTTGTGCTCGTTTTCCTCGACCGCGTGCCAGAGCCAGAGCTGGCCCACCGGCCCCTTGATGCGCTCACTCCAGTCCTCGCGGCGCAGCACGGCGGCGCCCAGCGTGGCGGTGACGTGCTCGATGGCGCAGCCCACCGCCATGTTGTGTTTGATCGGCAGCACTTTTCGCATCAGCTTGTAGAGGCGCAGCATGCGGCGCTCGGAGGTCGCGATGTCGATGCCCTGCTCGTCGGCGTAGCGATTGAACGCGGTGTGTTCCTTGGAATGCCAGGCTTCCTGGCCGATGAACGCCCCGATTTCCGCCTGCAGGACGGGATCTTTGATCCCTTCCCGGATCTGGCGCAGTGACTCGATCAGGTACAACTCCCCCTGCGGGAAGATGCCCGACATCGCGTTCATGAAATGGGTGAAAAAGGGATTGCCGTCGAACCAGTAACGCGAGGATTCCGCGTAATCGAAGCTCATGCGGCGCACCGGAAAGGGCGGCCTTTTTCTGGTCGCGGTGGCTGTGATAGCTGGGGTGGCTGTTGCGGTGGTCATGGAGGCTCC
>JBOICL010000280.1:0-24905 GCA_050740055.1 Stenotrophobium sp. | reverse complement strand
AAAGCGCGCGACAAATGGTTCCGGCGCGGCTGCGACAACGACTGAACCTTCTCGTCGCGCACGCTGACGCCTTCCTCGAAGCTGGTGGTCAACACCATGTCGCTGCTGTACTCCGCGAAAACCTTCGGCACCACGAAGCGGTCATCGCCGCGCAGTTTTTCCGCAAACGCCTCGGTAAAGCGCCGCTCCGCGTGATAATCGACTTCGCGCAGCAGCATTTCGCGCACTTCGCTGAACACAGGTGCAAGGTCCAATCCCTTCGGTGTCAGCCGGGTAATCAGCAGCAGGCGTGACAGCGTCTTGATATCGCTTTCGATGGCATCAGCCACGCCGGGATACTGGATTTTCACGCACAAAGGCATGCTGTCGCGCCGGCGCCAGGCACGATGCGCCTGCCCCAGAGAAGCGGCCGCGATGGGCGTTTCCTCGATTTCCAGCTCGCGCAGTCGCTCCCTGCCCAGTGCACGCTCCAGAACCGGTGCCACGACTTTCCAGCGCACCGGCGGCGTGTCGTCCTGCAACTGCGACAGCACCGTCACCGCCTCCTCGGGGAGAAAATACTGGCCGTAGAGCGATAGCATCTGTCCGGCTTTCATGACGCTGCCCTTGAGACGCCCCAGTTCGTCGGCCAGGATCTGAGCCTGGCGCGCGTAGAACTCGCGGTTGGCTTCGTCACGCCGGTTTTCGCCGCGGAACATGTTCCTGATCGAATGCGCTGCGATTTTGGCACCGGCGCCCATGCTAAGCCGTGTAATCGCGATGTTGCGCTCCAAGGGCTTGGTTTTGAGCGAGGAAATGCTACCCTTCGCACCGCTTTTGTTGTCGTTTTTGTCGGAAGTCATTGGGTCGGGAAGAATGAACAACTTGCGTGACATCTTATCGGTTCCGGCGCAAAAAGATGCGCTGGTCAGCGGTTGCGTGCAAATCATAGAAACCCGCGTCGGCAGCCGTGGCGGGCTCAAGGGTGTCGCGCTCAAGACCGGCATGACCATGCTCAAAAAAGCCCGACCGGGTTTTATCGAACGGGCCACCTCGCGCCTGCTGCCCGATTTCATTCTGGCGCTGGAACCGCTGCACGCCGAAAGCCGCAAAACCGGGAACCCGGATTTCGCCTATTTCCTTCAAGTGCATGCGACACGCGCCACACAGGCCCTGTTGGCGGTCGCTGACCAGCATGTAGCCGAAAGCTCCAGCAACACGGTGAAGTCCACCTACGCGAGGCTGCGCGGCGACGCCGCGAGCGAGGTGCAGGCCGCAATCCCGGATTTGGGCCAGTTGATCGGCAGCCACCTGGCCTGACCTGTCAGCGGCCGTAATGGGCCACCACCATGTCGGGCAGGAATTCACTTTCGGTCATGGGTAAGCCGTACTGCACCGGCGGATCTTCGGCCAACAGGCGGTTGACGAAATAGCGGCCGTCCTTGAGGTCGTAGATCACCACCGGCGCGCAGTTCGCGCTCTGCGGATTGTAGGACGGCAGCAGGTGGCCTTCCTGGAAACGCCAAAGGTTGCCGTCGTGGTCGTAATTCTCGACCAGCACCACGTTCCAGCTGTCTTCATCCACGTAGAACACGCGCTTGCCGAAGGAGTGCCGTTTGCCCTCGCGTTGAGTGGCCTCGATCACCCAGACGCGATGCAGTTCGTAGCGTGTCGCATCCTGATTAAAGTGATGCGGCGTCAGCAACTGTGAATACTTGTAGCGTCCGTCACTGATGCGGTAGCTGTTGTAGGGAATGTAGATTTCGCGCTTGCCGGTGAGCTTCCACACGTAACGGTCGAAGGCACCGTTGTACATGTCCACCATGTCGATGAACATGAGTCCCTGCGATCCCGGAAACGGCTGGTCGTAGCCCACCGGCGGAATACGGAACATCTTGGGTATCTTGGACGGCATCACCCAGATGTTGCGCGGCCGCTTGATCGAGTTTGCTGTTTCGTGCACCAGCGCGAGAAAATCCACGTCTCCGGGACCTCTGCCGAACCAGGTCAGGTAATAGAGCAGGATATTGTCCTTAGCGATGTCTACCGGGTTACGCAGGCTGGCGTAGCGGTAGTAAACCCGCTCGGTCTGCTTGAGATACTGAGCGCTCCCGGATGGCGATACGACCGCCTGCGTGGATTGCATCTGTAGCGTGTCGCCGCGGTAGCGCACGCGGTGGTTCCACATGATCTCGACGCCGTTCTCCGGCTTGGGAAAGGGAAAGCCGAGATGCGCACCTTCCAGCGCGTCCGAACCGAGCAGCCTGGCCTTGCCGATATTGGCCTGCGTGGCGTCGTAGATCGCCTGCGGATAGCTGGCGCTGCGCCGTGTCGCATAGACCGGCATCTTGTAGTCCGGATAGCGCGAAAGCAAAGCCAGATAGCCGGGCGTCAGGTGTTCACGGTATTTCGCGACATTGGCCGCGGTGATGGTGAACAGAGGCTTGTCCCCGGGGAACGGATCCATCAGCCTGCCGCCGGGACGATAGGCGGCCGGCCACTGCGCCTTGGCGATGCCGCCGGTCCAGGCCGGGATGCTGCCATCGGCGTTGCCGGCCCGTTCCGCGCCTATCGGCGTCAGTTCGCCCACGACATGTGCTGTACCCGCCGGCGCCTCGCCCGCGCCTTCCGCGAGTGTCATCGATCCGCCCAAGAGTCTGCTGCTGAGCGTGACATTCTCCTCGCGCTGATGCCGTTGCACCGCCGCCGCCAGCGCCTGGTCGCGCGCCTTGCCGGATTCGAGGTACTTGATCCAGTCGCCGGCGAGCTTGCGGCTCTGTGGATAGTCCGCGGCCGAGCGGAACGCGGCCAGGGCATTATCGATGTCGGCTTGCTGGTAGCGCGCCATGCCCAGGGTCATGTAGACCGGTCCGGATTTTGCTCCCGCGCTGATGGCTTTCTCCAGTGCTGATGCTGCCTCCGCATATTGTTCGCGGTTCATGCGCATCTGCGCCAACTGTTCGTACAGTTCCCTGCTGGGCGCATGGCTGATCGCCTGCTCCAGTGCGGGAATCGCGAGGCTGGATTCGCGCGCATTGATCCACATCGTCGCGAGCAGCCTCCAGTTCTGCCCGTTCTTGGGAATCTGCCCGGTTTCCATCCAGCCCTGCAGTGTCGAAGCCGCCTCGAAGGGCGCGCCGATCTGCGCGGTCAGCGTGACCAGCCGCAGGCGGCCCTCGGCGTCGTTCAGATAGCCCAGGTGCGCGGCGATATCCATGACCGCCAGCGCGCGTTCCTTCTGGCCGAACTTGAGGTACAGCGCCGCCAGGCGCAGCCACTGGTCGGGGTGCGCCGGATCCTCGCGTACCAGCTGCTCTGCCAGCGGCAATGCCTGCTTTTCCTCGCCTGAACCCATCATCGCGGCCAGCAGCGCGCGCTGCCACGAACGGTCCGGCGTCTTGCTCGCGGCAATGCCCTTCTGCAGCAGAGGCACTGCTTCGCGGTAACGCTTGTTCTCGACATAGGCCGCGCCCAGCGCGATCAGGGTTTCTGCTGGCGCGTTGCCGGCATGCACCTGCGCTTCAAGCTGAGGGATCAGATTCTTGTAATTGCCGCTGGCTAGATAGAGCTGCGCGAGATCCTTCTTCATCTGCTCGGCGGCGACGCCGGACAGGCCGTTTTGCGCCAGTGCCTGTTGCAGGTATTTCGCTGCCGATGCGTAATCCTTTTTTGCTACCGCCGCCGCCGCAAGGTCGCGCAGCAGCATGGATTTCGCATAGGGATCGGTCGTGTTCTGGAGCTGTTTCTGCACATCCTCCGGCGTGGTCTGTGCCGGCGCCGACGGCAGCTCGCGGACCTCGCTGTGGTACTGATCGGCGTTCGCGCATGGCGGCGTCAGCGTCAGCAGCGCCGCCAGCAGCACGCACAACAGGCAGTTTGAGGGGTGGGCGGTCATTGCTGCCAGTTGTAGGCGCAGTCGGCGGGGTCCATCGGCACCCGCTGCTCCACTTCGCGGGCGGTCTTGCTCTGCTCGTAAATCCAGTTGGAAATGCTCTCGACCGCGGCCGCCTCGTAGACGCCGCGCGGCTGTGCATCCACGATCTTGATGTTGCGCACATGACCGTCGGGCATGACGGTGAATACGACTTCCACCCAGCCCTTGATCTTCTGCTTGCAGGCCCACTCCGGCATCTGCGGGCGCGCGGTCGAGAGTGGAATCAGCGGCTTGCCGACGAAACCCTGGCCACCGCCGTAGCCACCTCCCCCGCCCGCACCGTTTCCATTGCCGCCTCCTCCGCGCCCGCCGGCGAAGCCGGCAAAGCTGCCGCTGCTGCCGAGATTAAGACTGCCCGCGCCGATGGCGACCGGCACGTTGATCGGCCCCGCATCGACCGCCGTCATCGCCATCGACGGCACTTCGATGGAGGGCATGTTGGGCTGCGCCAGCGCAGGCGGCGCGGCGGGCGGCGGGGGCGGTGCAGACGCCGCCTTGAACAACTGCTCTTCGGGAGACGTGTCCTGCTCAGGCTTGGCCTGCACCACGCTGACACCCTCGATCAGACTCACCGGTGCGCCGCCGGTTTGCGCCGGATGGATTACGTGCTGCATGAGCCAGAACAGGCACAGCACCACCACCAGCGCCAGCAGCGGCGTGACCAGCCAGCGTGTTTCGGGAAACAGGCGGCGCGTGTTGTGCGGGGCGAAACTCATTTTTCAGGCTGGGCTGCGATGGCAACATCCTTGACGCCGGCCAGGCGCACTTGGTCCATCGCCTCGACCATCAGCCCGGCGCGCGATTCCTTGTCGGCCTGGATCACTACGGTCATCTGCGGATGCTCCGACTTGAGGCGCTGGATATTGGCGCGCAGCGCGCGAATATCGACATGCTTGCGATCGACCCAGACATCGCCCTTGGCGCTGATGGCGACAAACACATTGGCCTTGTCTTCCGGCTGCGCGGTCTTGGCGCTGGGGCGGTTGACGCGGATGCCGGACTCGTTAATGAAGGCGGCGGTGATGATGAAGAAGATCAGCAGGTTCATGACAAAATCGAGCATCGGCGCGAGATCGATGCCGGTGTCTTCCTGCAGCGGCGCGTGACGGCGGATTCTCATGGCGTGGCCACCGGTTTTTCCTCATAGGTGAGGAGATCGTTGAGCAGGTCGGTTTCGCGCACCACGCGGGTCTGGAAGCGATGCACGAAGAACATGCCGCTGAGGCTTACCGCGAGGCCCGACAGGGTCGAGACCATCGCATGCGAAACGCCCGAGGCCATGGTGCGGGCGTCGGCGCTGCCCTGCAGGGTCATGACATCGAAGATTTCGAGCATGCCGGTGACGGTGCCAAGCAGCCCCAGCAGCGGGCACATGGGAATCACCACGCGCATGATGGGCAGCGTCGAACCCATGGTGACGTTGGCCTGCGAGATCAGCATGGTGCGGATGCGGCGTGCGTACCAGGAATGATGGTCCACGCGCTGCATCCACAGGCGCTGCAGATCCGCCTGTTCGCGCGGAAATATTTTCATGAAATACCAGAAGCGTTCGAGGATCAGCGTCCACATCACCAGCGCGGCGACGAAGATCGCCCACAGCACGGGGCCGCCGGCGTCGAAGAAATCCTGCACCGATTGGAACGGCGCGGTCAGCGCCTGCGGCAGCCAGGAATCAAGCGCGGGGAGCACGTGCCGCCTCAAGCCGCTGCGCCAGCATGCCGGCCGCCTGTTCGTCGAGAATCTGCACCAGCGCGCGCGAACGCGACATCAGCAGCGTGTTGACGAACAGCAGCGGAATGGCGATGCCCAGGCCCAGCACGGTCGAGATCATCGCCTGCGAAATGCCGCCAGCCATGACCTTGGGATCGCCTGCGCCGACCTCGGTGATGACCTGGAAGGTGATGATCATGCCGCTGACCGTGCCGAGCAGGCCGAGCAGCGGGCCGGCTGCGACGATCAGCTTGATGAGTCCCTGGAAGCGCTCGATCTTCGGTGTCTCGCGCAGCACCGCCTCGGACACGTGCAGTTCGATCACCTCTGGATCGGCACTGCGTTCATCCGTGAGACAGGCCAGCACGCGGCCCAGCGGGTTGTCCGGCAGCGGCACGCGCGTGTTCTTGAGCTGGTGGCGCACGCGGCCGCCGGTGAGCATCAGGAAGGTGAACTGGTAAATCGCCAACAGCGCGCCAACGATGCCGATGAAGATGATGATGTAGCCGACGAAGCCGCCCATCTGGATGCGTTCACCCAGCGTCGGCCGCGCGGCCTCAAGGGTCAGCAGGCTGCCGCGCGAGGGATCGACCACGATCGGCTCGACAGCATCCGTTGTACTCGCGAACTTGCGCGCCAGCCGCTGCGCGCCACCGCCGGGCTGTTCCGGCAGTTCGACCAGCTTGCCGTCGGTCTGCATGCTCAGGTAGCGGCCATCGGCGAAGGCGGTGAACACGCCGATGCGGATCACTTCGGCGTTCTGCGCGGCGCCGTTTTCGTCCAAGATCGGTGCGTGGAAACGCGCGACCTTGCCGCCTTCGGTCATCTCCTGCAGCAGCAGGTACCAGTACTGCTCCAGCTGCGCGCTGCTGGGGATTTCGTCGCCCTTGGCCAGCATATTCAGCAGCTGCAAACGCTGCGGGAACTGCGCGGTCACCAGCGAACTGGCGGCCGCGGCGCGGAAATCTCCCGCGCTCTGACGCACGGTGCTGTACATCGCGCCGGTATCGCCGACGCGCGCCGTCAGCTTGGCCTTGAGCGCGGTGATGTCGGTCTGCGCGGCGTCAAACTTCGCCCTTGCGCGTGCGATGCGCGCCTGCGCGACGGCGAGATCGGCATCGGCTTTTTGCAGCAGTTGCGCCTGCGCGTTCTTGTCGCTGAGGAAGCGCTGCTCGCGCTGCTGGTCAACACGTGCCGCGGCCTGGCCGGCCTGCTGCACCTGTTGCAGCAACTGGTCGAGACCCTGCGGCGAGGCTTGCGCGGTTCCGGCGAAAAAACACAGGCCGATGGCGAGTGGATATAGGCGCTTCATGGCGCGGCCTCCGGCGCAGTCGGCATGGGCAGGGTCAGCAAGTCCGCCGCGGTCTGTTCGCGCGCGATGCGCAGGCCCGTCCGCACGCTGCGGATATAGCCGCTGTCCAGCGGCACCCACTTGCCGGCGGCTGCGTCCCAGCGCCCGGCGCTGTCGCCGTCGATGCTAAGGTAGAACAGCGCGGTACGGCCGATGCGCAGCACGTCCACGGTGCGGTCGTCCACCTGCGCGCGCTCCGCGCCCAGGGTGCGGCCGTAGTCGGCCTCGACCTGGTAGGCCTCCAGGATGCGCCGGTATTTTTCCGCGATATTCACGCTGGGATCGGTCATCAGCCGATTCAGGGAATCAATGCGCTCCTGGCGCTCCTGCTTGAGAAACGGCAGATCCTGCGACACGAACTTCTCCAGGCTGGAGACCATGCGCAGCATCAGCGGCATGATCTGCTGGTCGGTCTGATCGACATCCTGCAACTGGCGCTGGAGCGAGACCTTTTCGGTGTCCTGCGCGGCGGCGAGCTGTTCCAGTTGCTGAGCGTAGACATTTAACTGCTGCGCCTGGAACGTCGCCGCGCGGTAGTGCTCGAGCATCTGCCTAGTCTGATCATCGATCTGATCGACGCGCTGCTGCGAAGCGCGCGCCGCCGCGTTCGCGGCCTGCGCCGAATCCAGTGCCTTGCCGACTACGTCGGCAGCCGTGGCGTTGAAAGCGGCGCCCGCGGCCAGCAGCGCGATCAAGCTGCGCAAGCGCCACCCGCTTTGCCGAAATCCTCGTGCACTGTTGTTATAATTTATTTTAAAATATTCAAATAATTTAATTTTATTAAACATTCTATCTCCTCGTTTCCATCCTAGCGGGTGACGCTCAAGCCGCCTTTCCCGTGCGTTCCAGGCGTTTCTCCAGCGGCCGCAGCCAGCCGCAGATGCTGGTCACCATTTCCTCAGTGTCCTCGTCCTCAATCACCCAGTGTCCGCGCTCCGGGTAGTGACGCTGCGCGGCCTGCGGATACAGCGCCGCGACCTTGCGCACCAGCGGCGTGGGCGTGAGCCGGTCCTTGCCGGAACTGACCACGTACACCGGACACCGCACTGCAGCGACATCGACGCGCGACGCATGCGAAAAATCCAGCTGCCACATTCCGATCTCGAACAGCGCGCGGCCGGACTCGTATACCAGACCGTCGTACATGCGGCGGTGCTGCTCCGCCGGCACGTGGTTGAACGCGGAAATCTCCGCGCGGCGGAAACCGGGCTTGTGCGGCTTGCGCCAGAACGCCCAGCGGAACAGCGCGCGCGCGAACGCAACCAGGTTCGACCAACTGAAGGCGAAGATACCGGCGGGCGGCGCGGGCGTCATTAGCACCAGCGCCAGCGGCCGGATTTTTGCGGCCAACTGCTGCGCCAGCAGTCCGCCCATGGAATGGCCGATGATGATCGGCGGCTGGCTGAAGCACTGCCGCGATACGTAGTCTTCGAGAAACACCAGGTAATCGCGCAGGCTTTTCGCGCCGACCTGGGTCATCTGGCCGGGGCCGGGTTCATGCGCGGGCAGTGTCACCGCGTGGCAGTCATAGCCGCGCGGTTCCATGATCGATTTCACCCGCGCCCAGTGGTCGCCGGTACACCACATGCCGTGAATCATGATGACGGGATAGCCCATCGATGCTCTCTAATATCCGGAAATCAGTTTGATGACGAAGCGGTTGAGAAATGCGGGTGACATCTTGTTGAGCAGGTGCATGAGAAAGGTTTGCATGCCCGGATACCAGTGCACATGCGTGAGCCAGCGCGGCCGCGTCGCCGCTTTCCAGACGACGCCGGCGATGTCCTGCGGCGTGAGGTGCGTGCCCATGCGCCTGAGACTCCCTGGCTGCGTTTCAAAATGACTGACCATCGGCGTGTTCACAAACAGCGGCATCAGGTCCATCACCAGCACGCCGTGACGCTGCCATTCCACATTGAGCGCCTCGGTGAGTCCGCGCACCGCGAATTTGGTGGCGGAGTAAACCGCGAACGAGGGCGCGCCGTAAATCGCCGATGCCGAACACATGCTGATCACGCGCGCGCCCGACGTCTTGCGCAGCCAGGGCAAGGCTGTGTAGCAGCCGTTGATCAGGCCTTTCAGGTTCACGTCCACCAGTCGGTGATGCCGCGCCAGCGCTATCTTCTCGAAATCATCGACGGCGGCGATGCCAGCATTGTTGAACAGCACGTCGAGACGCTGCCCCGCTGCCTGCCAGAACTCCGCTAGCACTCGATCAAACGCGGCGGCATCCGTGGTATCCAGCGTGGCCGCCATCGCGTCGTTGCTGCCCAGTTGATCCCGCAAAGCCCGCACGCCCGCTTCATCCACATCGCAAAGCCCGACGAACCAGCCGCGCGCGGCAAACAATTCTGCGGTCGCACGGCCTATACCGGCGGCCGCGCCGGTGATAAAAATGGCGGGTCTGGTCATGTCAGTTCGGGGGCAACAATGTGCCGCGGAATTTAGCACGGCGGCGGCGCTAGAATGATTCTCCCGACTCGCACCGGATTCCCGCAATGACCGCCGCACACTCGCCCGCATTCCTCGCCCTGGTCGATGACGCCAGAGCGCGCATCAAGGAAATCCACGCCCGTGAAATGCCGGAACTGCTGCGCCGCAACCCACGCGCAAAACTCGTCGATGTGCGCGAGGAAAGCGAATACGCCGCCGCACACATCAACGGCGCGGAATGGCTGGGCAAGGGCATCATCGAGCGCGACATCGGCGCCAGACACCCGGACCTGAACGAGCCGCTGTACCTGTACTGCGGCGGCGGTTTCCGCTCCGCGCTGGCGGCCGACAACCTGCAAAAAATGGGCTATAGCAATGTCTGGTCAATCGACGGCGGCTGGCGCGTTTTGAAGGACCTGCTGCCCGTCGCGGCACGCGGAGGAATGCCATGAGAACGAACCTTTTCAAATATCCGCTGCTGGCGCTGTTCGCCCTGGTCGCCCTGCCCTGTCTCGCCGCGCCCGTCAGCAAGCCGGTTGCCTACCAGATCGGCGACCAGAAATTTGAAGGGAGGCTGGTCTATGACGACAGCGTGAAAACGCTGCGGCCGGGGTTGCTGATGGCGCCGAACTGGCTGGGGCCGACACCCGCAGCCTTTCGCCAGGCGCAGGAAATTGCGGGCAAGGACTACGTGATTTTCGTGGCGGACATGTACGGCACCTCCGTGCGGCCGAAAAACAATGACGAGGCCGGTGCCGCGACTCAGCCGTTATATGCCGATCGCGGGCTGCTGCGAGCGCGCGTGGGCAAGGCGCTGGCGGTGCTGCGCGAACAGGAAAAAACCGCGCCTGTCGATCCCGCGAAAATCGGCGCGATCGGTTTCTGCTTCGGCGGCACCAGCGTGCTGGAACTCGCGCGCACCGGCGCGGACCTTGCCGGTGTAGTCTCGTTTCATGGCGGCCTGGCAATGCAGGGGCCGGCGGAAAACAAGCCGATCAGGGCCAAGATCCTGGCGCTGCACGGCGCCAACGATCCATTCGTGACCGCCGATCAGGTCAGCGCATTTGAAAACGAAATGCGCACTGACAACATCGACTGGCAACTGGTGATATTCGGCGGAGCCGTGCACGGATTCACCGATCCGGACGCCAATACGCCGGGGCAGGTCCAGTACAACCCGCGCGCGGCCAAGCGCGCCTTCCGCTACATGCACGAATTCTTCGCGGAAATCTGGCCCTCGTAACCACGGTAAGGTGGCACGAAAAAACCCCGCTGGACCGTAAGGTCCGCGGGGTTTTGTGTTGCTTGGGCGAAGGGCTACAGCGGTGCCGGCAAGGCAGGCAGGCCCGCGCCGCCCGCCGGCGGCAGGGTCAGCGGACCGCTCGGCAGGCCGGCCACGGTGATGCCGGGCGAATTCGCGCCCGCATAGTTAATGGTGATGGACAGCAGAGTCGGCAGCGGCGACGGTAGTACCGTGACCTTGATCTGGCCGGGCGTGAAGGTGTCCGTCGGCAGATTCGGCAGGCCGTAGGTCGTCAGGACACTATTGAACGCCTGGGCCAGATTGGTGCCCGCCAAGCCCAGCTGATTCGGCAGGCTGGTCAGTGTAGCGGGAGAAAGCGCCGGCAGCGCCGGAGGGGAGGTCAACAGCCCCGCTACGCTAGTCGCCAAGCCGGGAAGATTGGTGGCTACGCTGAGGACGAGCGGCACGACGGCATCGATACTGCCTGCCCCATTCGTGATACCCGTTGCCAGCAGACCGCCGACCACCGGAATTCCGGCGAGAGGCCCTGTAACGATGCCCGCCGGTAGGGCAGGCAGACTCGGCACGCCGCCCGCACCACCGGTGGACAGGCCCGGCAAGCCGGCTCCGAGCAGACCGCCGAGCAGGGATCCGACCACTGGGACGCCCGCAACAGGATTGGCGGGTGCTGCCGCGCAGGCCAACTGGCTGGTTCCGGCAAGAACGGCTGCGGCGGCAATCGCGGAAAGCTTGTACGTCATGGAAGCCTCATAAGTCTGTTGGATGATGCAGGATAACAAAATACACTGATTTTCAAGGTCTGCCAGTGGACATTTTTCACTATGTGCCTGTCGGGAAAGTCACTCGGCGTGACCGGAA
Organism: Stenotrophobium sp.; assembly: GCA_050740055.1. Classification (GTDB taxonomy): domain Bacteria; phylum Pseudomonadota; class Gammaproteobacteria; order Nevskiales; family Nevskiaceae; genus Stenotrophobium. The sequence continues at coordinate 13,376 of JBOICL010000280.1, read as the reverse complement.
CCGTACCATATGCGCAGCAGCTCAAGCTGCTGTGCGCCACGCGGTAATTGCACGCTCACCTGCTCGCCGGCGCGGCGTCCGAGCAGAGCCCGCGCTACCGGCGAGTCCACACTGATCCAGCCCTGTGCGACATCCGCTTCGTCCGCGCCGACGATACGGTAAATGCGTGAATTACCCTCTTCGTCCACCACTTCGACCCAGGCACCGAAGAACACCCGCGAGGTATCCGCAGGCGCATGATCCACCACCTTGAGTTCATCCAGGCGCAGCGTCAGGTACTTGAGCCGCGCATCGATCTCGCGCAGTTCCTTCTTGCGGTAGATATATTCGGCGTTTTCGGAACGGTCGCCTTCGGCAGCGGCGGCAGACAGCGCGCGCACAACCTCAGGCCGGCGCAGGCGCCACAGCTGGTCGAACTCGTCCTTCAGCCGCGCATGCCCCTCCGCCGTAATGTAAGGCGAGCTTTTGGCGGCGGGCGCACGGTAACGGGACATCGACGCCTCACGCTCCTCTTCCGTATCGCCTTCCTGGCCCCAGCCTCGCGCCACCAGCGTCGTCTCTCAGCCGGGAATCGCCGGGGTGTTGTCCGGCACGAAGAAGTCGGGGAAGAAATGCGTATTGCCCGGCACCGTGGCGTACTTGGAGAAATCGCGCACGCCCGCTTCGTGCAGCACCAGATCGTCGATGCAGAAGTGGCCGGTGAACTCACGGCTGCTCCTGCACAGGATTGCGTGTGCGGCGTCGGCCATGATTTCCGGCGTGCGGGCTTTCTGCGCCATCTCGCTGCCGCCGATCATCTGGATTGCGGCGGTGGCGATCAGGGTGCGCGGCCACAGCGCGTTGGCGGCGATGCCTTCCTTGCGGAACTCCTCGGCCCAGGCCAGCGTGCACAGGCTCATGCCGTACTTGGCCATGCTGTAGGCCACGTGCGGCGCGAACCACTTCGTGGACATGTCCAGCGGCGGACTCAGCGTGAGGATGTGCGGGTTGGCAGCCTTTTTCAGGTAGGGAATGCAATACTTGCCGCTCATGTAGGTGCCGCGCGCGTTGATGCCGTTCATGAGGTCGTAGCGCTTCATGTCGGTCTGCAGCGTGCCGGTGAGGCTGATGGCGCTGGCATTGTTGACGAGGATATCAATGCCGCCAAAGGTTTCGGCGGTCTTCTTCACCGCAGCGATCACCTGCTGCTCGTCGCGGATGTCGCAGAGGATCGGCAGCGCCTTGCCGCCGACCTTTTCGATGTCGGCCGCCGCAGTGTGGATCGTTCCCGGCAGCTTGGGATTGGGTGTGTCAGTCTTGGCGGCGATGGCGACGTTGGCGCCGTCGCGTGCGGCACGCACCGCGATGGCAAGGCCGATGCCGCGCGAACCGCCGGTGATGAACAGGGTTTTACCTTTGAGGCTCATGCCTAGCTCCAGTATTCGGAATGTTGAGTGCGGAACCGGATACTAAGACCTCGCCTTGATCCGTGCACCGGGAACTTTGATTACCACGAAATGGCCGGGCGGCTGACTACAACATCGAGGTTAAACGCGCGATGCGTTCGGCCTGGATGCGGTTGAGATTGCGGAAAATGGTCGCGGCGATCCACGGATAGCGGGTGCGCATGCGCTCGAGGTCCTGCGAGTTGAAACGCAGCAGGCGTGCGGTGGAAACGACATCCACGTTGGCGGTGCGCCGCTGGCCGAAATAACCCGCCTCGCCGATCACCGCGCCACGGCCCATCGTTGACAGTGTCTTGTGCTCGCCATGACTGTCCACCCAGGCTTCCAGCGTGCCGTCGATCACAACGTAGATGTCGCGCGCCAGGTCGCCCTGCCGGATCACGCGCTGCCCCGCTTCCACCGATTCGATCCTCGACATCAGCGCAAACACGCGGGCCTGGCGCAACGACAGTCCCGACAGTAGCGGGATGGTGTGCTGCGGCGACTGCCCCAAGTCCAGTCGCAGGATGTCCCACAGGGTCACGATGCGCAGCGAGGAACTCAGCGCCGGCGTCAGCGTGATGTTCATGAACCAGGCCATCGCCAGCGTAAATGCCGAGAGTAGCCCGAACTGCACCTGCGTGTGCAGTTCGCTCACGGTAAACACCAGGAACCCGGAGCACAGCGCCAGGGTGCTGAGCGTGACCGGGCGCAGCACGCTGACCAGGGCGCTGGTCACAGCGGGCGATTCCTTGGCGCTGGCGCGAGCGTCGGCATTGAAGCGCGCGAGGAACTGGATGGTGTCGTCCACCGCGATACCGATGACGATGCAGGCGATCAGGCAGGTCGTCGGGCTGAGGCTGATGTCGAGCAGGCCCAGCGTGCCAAAGTAGATCGCAACCGGCACCACCGTCGGCAGCAGCGCGATAAAACCCGCGCGCATCGACGTGAACATGAAACCCAGCAGCAGCCAGATCGCGAAGGTCGCGAGGGCGATGGACTCGAACTGGCCGGAGGCGATCTCGCGCACGGTGCGCGTGGCCAGCACCGAACTGCCGGTGATGACGCCGTTGAGCGGCGGCGGCATCGCCTTGAGCCGCTTGTCGACGCGCTCCACGAGCGCCTCGATCGGCACCGAGCCATCGACGTTGATGCGCACGCTGATCAGGGCGCTGCGAAAGCGCGCGTCGATAACGTGACGGATCTGGTCGCTGCCACCGAATACTAATAGTTGCTTCACCGCGGCCTGATCGTCGGGAATGCGGTAGAAAGCCGGGTTGTTGTTGTTGAGGCTCTCGTTGATGAGCTTGAGGTTGTCCACATAGGACACCACCGCGCCCACTTCGGGCTGCTTGCGCAGCCAGGTTTCCAGCGCATCGATCTCATTAATCAAGCCGGGATCGGTGAGCGCGTCGTTCACATGTGTCTCGATCAGGATCGAGATCAGGTTGGCGCCGTTGAAGGCCTTGTTGATCGCCTCGTAGTCGCGCCGCACCGGCGCATCCGCCGCGAAGCTCTTGATGTATTCAGAGCCGGTGTGGATGCGCGCGGCGAAGATCAGATCCAGCGGGATCAGCACCAGCGCGATAGCGATGATCCAGCCGCGCCAGTTCTGGTCGAAGCCGGCGAGTTTAGCCGCGAGCCTGGCGAACAGGTCTTCGCCCAGCGGGCGGAATTTTTCCGAGGTGCCGATAATTGAGAGTGCCGAGGGCAGGAAGCTCAGGCAAAGAATGACGCCGAACACCGAGCCGAGGCTCGCCAGCACCGCGAAATGGCGGATCGCAGGCAAAGCATTGAGCAGCAGCGAGAGAAAGCTGGCGACGGTCGTGCCCGCCGACAGCACCAGTCCGACACCGGCGCGCCGGATGACCCAGTCCGTGCGCGCTTCGCGTTTGTCGAGACCCACTTCGTGGTGCGAGCTGAAATAGGTCGAAAGTAGGTAGATCGTGAACGACAGTCCGAGCGTCACCACCAGCGGCGGCACGATGGCGGTGACCAGGTTCATCGGGATGTGCAGCAGCACCGCGCAGGCCAGCGTCCACAGCAGCGCGATGCCCACGGTCGCCGCTGCCGCCAGCGCCGCGCGCAGGCTGCGGAACGCGATCATGAGCAGGCCGAGGATCACTATGAACACCGCGGGGATGGTGAGCTTGAGCGTGTCGATCAGGGCGCTGGCGGTGGCGGCACGGCCGACCTGCGTGCCGGTCACCCACACCGGCACATCGCCCGCCACTTCACGAGTGATGGCGCGGATCTGCGCGGGGTAGTTGCGCTTGAGGAATTCCTGTTCGCTGACCTGGCCCATATCGACGGCGAAGGCCACTGTCGTGCGGTCCAGTGAAACCAGCGTGCCCCGGTACAGCGGATTGGCTTCCAGCTGGCGCGCAAAATCCGCGATGCGTTCCGGATGCTGGCGCGCCTGCTCGGTGAAGCTGCTGACATCCACCTCGTCGCCGCTGGCCATGAGGTTGGGCGCGGTAGCCAGCGACATCACGCTGCTCACGCCCGGCAGCTGCTTGAAGCGCTGGTTCAGTTCATCGATTTTTTCCAGGTTCGTGGCGGTATAAACCTGACCGAATTTCACCGCGACGATCACCGCGTCGGAGTCGCCGAAAGTCTCGCGGGCGCGATCGAAGACCGCACGATCGGCATCGGCCGCGGGCAGCAGGTGCTCCACCGACGAATCAATCAACAGCCGTGGCTGCATCCTGCGCAGATCGAAACACAGCAGCAGCGCACACACCGAGATCGCGGCCGTAGCCAGGACCACCCCGTAAGGGTGCCGCGCGATCCATCGCAGCAGCTGCTCCAAGACGCTACTCCGTCGTGGTGAAGGTGGCGGGATTGAAATAGCGTGTGTTGAGCTTGTCGCCGCTGGACACGCCGGTGATCTTGAAGGTGGTCTTGGTGCCGTCCTTCAGATCGCGCATCTCGGCGGCGGCGAGATACCAGTGGCCGTGATCCTGCTTGAGATCGGCTGCGTTGCCGGTCAGTTGCTTGCGGATGTCGCTGCCTTCATGGAAATCGACTTTCAGCGCCATGCAGGTTTTCTGGTCGATCCAGCCGCGCACCAGGCTGTAGCGCGACTGCTCCTTCGGCGCGGGTTTCATGGCCAGTACGTACACCGGACGGTTCTGCAGCGTTTCGTTTTTCTCCAGGCTGATGGCGCCGCCTGAAAAGGAGTTCTCGATCTGCTTGACGTCGGCATAGGAAATATCAGTGCCGAACAGCGGCCCGCCGGCACTCGCGCCGGTGATGCGGCGCACACGATCCAGCGCGGGCAGATAGACCCACATATCGTCCTGGCCGGCCTTGTTCTCGCGGATCAGGTAGGCCGCGCGCGCCAAGTCCGCGGGCGCGAGCATCTTGACCAGAGCGCGGATCAGGCCGTTCTCGCGCATCGCGTAAAGCCGGCCGCGCAGGGCGCGGGTGCCGCCGACGCGATCGATCGCGGTCAGGTCGAATTCCTGCACCCGCAGGGTCTCCGGGATATTCGCGCGCATGCAGTCCAGCACTTTTGTGGTCGCCGCGTCTGCCGCATGCGCGGATATGGAGACGATGGAGACGGCAGCCAGCAACAACGCCAAGGTTTTTTTCATTTGTCCTCTCCCTGATCCCGCCTGCCCACCCGCTCGTATGAATCAGCGTGGGTGGACTGTTTATATTCACATAATATTAACGATAATTACATATTATTTAAAACATATCCAATGCCGCCAGACGTGAGAGCGGGTGACGCATTTCCACCGAAGCATCCTGACAATCAGCTTACCGTTTTTTTATAGCGCCAGCCGTCCGGCGCTCTGCTCGCACGCGCTTTCTCCAGCCACGGCAGAAAACCCACCGCGCCGCTGCTGTCGATCAGTTCCGCCATGCGGTCGAGTCCCTCGCCGAAGCGGGTCTCCCAGGGGCCGCCGCAAGGCAGCGCCAAGTAGGCGATCCATGCGCGGATCTCCCAGACCCGTGCGCCCGAACGCTGTGCACTGGCGACCGCCGCTTCCGCGGTGCGCGCGGCGTCCGCGACGCGGCCATCGCCCAAATAGGCTTCGGCCAGCACTGCCAGATGATTGGCCTCGAACTGGTACGCCTGCGCGCCGCGCGCGACCATCGGCAGACCCTGTTCGAGGAACTCCACCGCCTTGCGGTGTTCGCCATTCAGCGAGTGCGCGAGGCCGAGGGCGCGCAGCGCCATGGCCAGAAAGAACTGGCTGCCGTTCGCCTCGGCGCGTTCGTAGGCGCGGCGCGCGGAAGGCAGCGCGGCGTCATTGCGGCCGGTGAACCAGGCCAGGTCCACCAGCAGCGCGTGCATCCAGCTGGCGCTGCGGTCCTCACGTTCGGAAAAAGCCACCGCGCCGCGCAGGTTGGCCTCAGCTTCTGCCGGCCGGCCCATCCACGTCAGCATGATTCCGTAAAAGCCGCGCGACATGAAATTCTGTTCGCTGATCGGTTCGGTGCGCCAGGCCTCGCCGGTGGCCTCGTCCATCAGCGCCAGCCCGTCGCGCGGCAGTCCCGCCGAGGTATGCACGATCAGCATCGGCAGGCGGAAACGCGCCACCAGCTGACCCAGCCCGTGCTGGATGCACTGGCGCATCGCGGCCGAACACAGGCGCACCGCCTCAAGCGCATCGCCGCGGTGCAATTGCTCGTTGCCGTAGGACAGCAGCAGCTCGGCGGCGCTGGCCGCGTCGCCGGATTCGTCTGCCATGCGCTGCGCCTCGGCATAGGCGCTCTCCACTTCTTCCAGTGAAATCGGCAGGAACTGTGCGTTACGGATCAGTCCCGCGCGCGCGGCGATGCGCTGCTTGCGCACTTCATCCGACAAGCTTGCGCGGTCGAGGTTTCTGCGCGCCGCGCGGTACTGGCCGCAGGCGATATTTATGTCGCGCGTAACCGCCCAGGCGGCGGCGCGCAGGTTCCAGGCGCCCGCCTTGTCCCAGACGCCGGCGTGTTCCCAGTGCTGCGCGATGCTCATCGCGAGCTTGCTGGCCGGCGCATGCGGCGGCTGGCACGCTTCCAGCTCCGATGCCAGGCGCGCGTGCACGGCGGCGCGCCGCGATTCCAGTTGCGTCTGGTAGGCGACCTCCTGCATCAGCGGATGGCAGAACGCGTAGCCGCTGTCCTGCTCCGCATGTTTCTGGTGCGCGAACCCGGCGTCCTCCAGCGCGGATAACTGTGCCGTGCACTCCGCCGTTTCAAGCTCCGTGACCCGCGCCAGCAAAACGGGTTCGAATTCCTGGCCGATCACGGCGGCGGTCTGCAACAGGGATTTGTGCGCCTCCGGCAGGCGGTCCATGCGTGCCGCCAGCAGCGCGTGCACTGTATCGGGAATCGGCCATTCGTCGATGGGCCTTGCCAGCACGTAGGCGCCCGCATCGCCGCTCAGATGACCTTCGTCGGCGAGCGCCTGCACCGCTTCTTCGACAAAGAACGGGTTGCCGCTCGCGCGCTCGCGGATGCGTCGTGCCACGCCGGCGAGGCTGGCATCGCCGCCCAGCAGTTCGGCGGCAAGCTGTTCGAGCTGCTGCGCGCTGAGCGCGGAAACGGCGACCTGCTCGTCGAGCAACGGAATCAGCCATTCGCTGATGTAGTCCGGCCGGTAATTGAGCAGCAGCAGGGTGTGGCTCTTGCGGATGCGCGCCGCGAGCTGGGTGATAAATTCCTCGCTGGCGGCGTCGAGGAAATGCAGGTCCTCGATCAGCAGGACCTGCGGCGCATCGCCGCAGGGCAGATAGGTGGCGAGCAGGTCAAACAGTTTTCTGCGCTTGGCATCGTCCTGGCCCTGTGCATCCGCGCCGCTCTCGGCCACGCCCATGAAGTCGAACACCGTGGGCAGGATCGCGGCATAGCCGGGTTCGCGCAGCAGCAAGGTGCCCGCGATCAGGCGGCGCACGTCCGCCGCGCTGGCCCGCTCCGGCAGTCCCAGCCGCGAACGCGCCAGGGTCTGCACCGGGTACATCGGCAGCGCGTTGGCGTAGGGCACGCCGGTGGCGCGATGCACCGGTATGCCGTTGCGCTCGCAGGCGGCGGTGAATTCGTGGCACAGGCGCGACTTACCGATGCCGGCGTTGCCGACCACCGCGACCACCTGCCCCTGTCCCTCGCGCACGCGCTCCAGCGCAGCCAGCAGCACGCCCAGTTCTTGTTCGCGGCCGACGAAGCGCGAACCGCCGCGCGCGAGGCTGCGGTCCAGCCGCGTCTTCAGCGCGCCCGCGCCTTCCAGCTCGTACACCTCGACCGGCTCGTCGAGGCCGGCGACCGCCATCTTGCCGAGATCGCGCAGCTTGAAATAACCCTCGACGCCGCGCGCCGTATAGCGCGACAGATAGATGCGCCCGGGTTCGCAGATGTGCTCCATGCGCGCCGCGAGATTCACCGTGAGGCCCTGCGCGGTGTAGTCCATGCGCAGGTCGTCGCCGATGCGGCCGACGATCACCTCGCCGGTGTTGAGGCCCACGCGCATCGACAGGTTCAGCCCTTTGGCCAGCCGCAGTTCATCGGCGTAGCGCCGCACTTCCGCCTGCATCTCCAGCGCTGCGAGGCCGGCGCGGCGTGCGTGATCCTCGTGCGCAACCGGCGCGCCGAACAGCGCCATGATGCCGTCACCGGTGTACTGGTTGACCGTGCCCTCGTAGCGGTGCACCGCGCCGGCGAGAATCGCGAAGAAGCGGTCGAGGATGTCATGCCAGGTTTCCGCGCCGGCTTCCTGCGCCAGCTTGGTCGAACCCTTGATGTCAGCGAACAGCACCGTCACGCGCTTGCGCTCGCCCTGCATCGCCGCGCGGGATTTGAGAATGCGCTCAGCCAGATGTTTCGGCGTGTAATTCGCGGCGGCCGCCACCGCAGGCTTGGGTGCGGTGCCCAGGCTCGTGCCGCACTGGTTGCAGAAGCGCGCGTCGGGCGGGTTTTCCGCGTGGCAGGAAAGGCAGGTCTGCATGATGGCGCATCATATCTGCCACCCGCTCTGCGTAGTAGCACGGTCTTTTCTGTTATAAATGCTTAATAAAAACAATATATAGTAAATGTATTATCACTATTGTGCTAAGGTTATTGTGAGGAGCGGGTGCCGACACGGTGCTTGCCCGAAGGGCAATGTGTGCGAGAGGCGCCTGAAGCCTGCGACTGCGCTAAGGTCGGCACCCAACCGCCCGCTCCAGCACCCGTTTTGCTGCGCAAAAACACCGTGTCGCGGGCGGGCGACACCAACGGAGCAACATCCATGATTCTGCTGATCGGCCCCGGCGCGGTGGGCACTATCCTCGCCGCCCACCTGATGAAAGCGCAGCGCGAAGCGGTCACGTTGTTCGTGCGCGAAAAATATCTGGCCGCGATGCAGGCCGCGCCGGAACTGCGCATGGACTACGTCAACGGCCGCGCGCCGCTGATTGCACCCAAGCCGCAGTTCGGCACCAAGCTGGACCTGAGCGGCGTCGACTACTTGTTCATCTGCGTGAAGTTCCCCGACCTCGATGCGCTGCTCGAACAACTACCTCCGGTTCCCGAAAGCTGCACGCTGGTGTCCACGCTCAACGGCGTCAACGCGCTGCGCCGTATCCGCGAACGCCTGCCGCATTCGCGCGTCGTTCCACTCACTGTGATGTACAACGGCCAGTTGCTGGCACCGCTGCATGCGCGCATCACCACCCGCGCGCAAGTGCTGATCAGCGCGGGCGATGCGCGGCTGCTATCCGCCTTCGCTGGCAGCGGCATGCAGGTGCAGCGATCGAGCGGCGAAGCGGCGGTCTGGGGCAAGCTGCTGATCAACCTCGCCAACGCGATCTGTGCCATCACGCACACGACCTTTCGCGATCTGTTGTCGCAGCCCGACCTGCGCGCAATCTATGTTGCCGTACTCGACGAAGCCGTCGCGTTGATCGAAAGTGCGGGAATCCCCTATCAGTTGCCGATGCCGCTGCCCTATCGCAGCTATCGCCTGCTGTTACTGCACGGCGGCCCGCTGCCGTGGTGGGTGGCGAAGATCAAGAACGGCCTGCAGGACGGCGCCTATCCGTCGATGGTCGCCGACATCGAGCAGGGCCGGCTCACTGAAGTCGATCAACTCAACGGCGAAATCCTGCGCCTGGCGCAGGCGCGCAACACGGCGGCGCCGGTCAACAGCGGCATCACGAAGCTGATTCACGGCATGGAAGCGCAGAAGCAGCCCACATATCTGGCGCCCGCTGAATTGCGCGGGCGGCTAGGCTGCTGAATGCGCTAATTGCAGGGAGATGGCCCGTAGCAATCGTTGAACGAATTGCCGCCCGCACCCGGCGGGGACGGGTTGGCGAGCACGTGGTTATTCGCATCGACCATGAAGATGCCGTCATTGACCGTGAGCCCGGGGTTCGCGTTGTTGGCCATGAGCCCGGAGAAAGACACGCGGCCGAAATTGCTCAGCGTCGTCTGCGCGACACCGCCGGTGCCGATGCTGGTCGGCGCTTCCTGTATCCACTCCGCACTGAGCCCGGAAGCGGTATAGGGCGCGGTGGTGGTCGAGGTCCAGCCCGCGCTGAGGTTATGGATGACGATGGTCCACAGGATCAGTGTGGAGTTGATCGATACCGTCATCTGGTCACCGGGATGAACCGGATTGGCCGTGGTATCCAGCATGACCAAGGGCAACGGCAGGGCTTCCCACCAGGCGTAGTAGCTGGGGCCGCCATTGCAATCTTCTTCGGTGCCGGCCTGGATCAGCGTCGGATCACTGGTCGCGCCGCCGGCCACGGCATAACCGCCGATTCCGGTCCAGGTCGAACTGGCGGTGGATGCTCCGCTCGGACAGTTGGCCGCAGGCACCGTCCAGTTTCCGCTCACTTGCGAAAACTGGGCCACCGATCCGGATTGCACGTAGCCGCTCCAGTTGGTCGATTGCGAAGTTCCCGCCGGGGTGTTGGCCTGCCCCTGCGTCGGCGTCGGCGTAGAGCCGGGGTTATTCCCGCCACTCCCACCGCAGCCAGCGAGCAAAGCAGCTAAAACGCAGGCGGCAAGAATATTCCCGCAAGTCTTGGTAACAGGCATTTTAAGGTTCATCAGTGATCTCCCCCTGCGTTCGCGTGCAATCGTTTCAGACTACTCCGTGTTGACCGGCATCTCCACTCGGTGGCCGGCCCATTAACACTACTTTGCGCGCGGCCCGGCCAGCCACCAGATGATGAAACCGAGCAGCGGCAGGAACAGGATCAGCAGGATCCAGACGACTTTCTTGCCGGTGCTGGTATTGCCCTGGATCGTGCTGACAATCGCGTAGATGTCGGCGATCAGGATCAGCAATCCGAACAAACCAGAATGCGCGAAGTAAATGTGCATGCAAATCCCTTGGATTAGAAAAATATGTGCGCAAATATTACTCGACTCCCGGCACGCGCGAGTCCTAAAGTGCCGCATGGACAAGCCTTCCACCCCGCCGCTGCGCCGACTCGAAACCCTGAACATCGACAACCGTTTTGCCAGGCTGCCGGAAGACTATTACTCGCGCGTGCAGCCTGCGCCGCTGTCGCAGCCGAAGCTGCTGCACTTCAATGCCGATGCGGTGGCGCTGATCGACCTCGATCCTGCCGAAGCACGGCGTTCCGAGTTCACGGAAATTTTCGCGGGAAACCGTCCGCTGCCCGGTGCCGAGCCCCTAGCGATGTTTTACGCCGGCCACCAGTTCGGCAGTTGGGTGCCGCAGTTGGGCGATGGCCGCGCCATGCTGATCGCACAAGTGCGTAATGCGCGCGGAGAATCCTGGGATTTGCAACTGAAAGGCGCGGGCATGACGCCCTACTCGCGCTTCGCAGACGGCCGCGCCGTGCTGCGCTCGACCGTGCGCGAATACCTGTGCAGCGAGGCGATGCACGGACTCGGCATTCCCACCACGCGCGCGCTGTGCATCGTCACCAGCCCTGATCCGGTTCGGCGAGAGACGGTAGAGACCGCGGCCGTGCTTACGCGCATGGCGCAGAGCCACGTGCGCTTCGGCAGCTTCGAGGTGTTCTATTACCGTGATGAGCACGCCAAGCTCAAACCGCTGGCCGATCACGTCATCGCCGAACACTTCCCGCAGTTGGCGGAATTGCCCAACAGCTACGAAGCCTGGCTCACGGAGATTGCCGAGCGCACCACGCGCCTGATGGCGCAATGGCAGACCGTGGGCTTCTGCCACGGCGTGATGAACACCGACAACATGAGCATCCTCGGCCTGACGCTGGACTACGGGCCATTCGGATTCATGGACGGCTTCGACGCGCACCACATCTGCAACCACTCCGACGAAGGCGGCCGCTACGCCTACGACCGCCAGCCCGGCATCGGCCACTGGAACGTCTCGCGCCTACTGCAAGCCACCCTGCCCCTGCTGTCGGACAATCCGGACAAATCCGTGGAAATCGCCACCGCCATTCTCGAACGCTACGCACCCGCTTATACCGGCGCCGTAGTCGGGCGCTGGAGCGCCAAGCTCGGACTGCGCGAAGCGCGCGACGAGGACACCGGGCTGATCAACCGCTTCCTCAGCATTCTCGATCGCGGCAAATCCGACTTCACGCGCAGCTTCCGTCACCTCTCGCGGCTGCGCGCCGATGACAACGGTCCCGCAATCGGCATCCGCGAGGAAATCGCGGACCTCGAAGCCTTCGATGCGTGGGTGCAGGATTACCGTGCGCGGCTGCGTTCCGAGCAATCGGACGATGCCGGACGCGCACAGCGCATGGATGCGGTAAATCCGAAATACGTACTGCGCAATCACCTGGCGCAGGCGGCGATTGAACAGGCGCAACACGGCGACGCTTCGGAAATCGGCCGGCTCATGACGCTGCTGAGAAAACCCTTCGACGAGCAACCGGAGTTCGAGGCCTACGCCGCCGAACCGCCGGCCTCGGCCAGCCACATCAGCGTGAGTTGCAGCAGCTAAGGCGATATACCAAAGCATTGGTGAACCTTTCTCACCCGCTCCTGGTTTGCAGCGGCAATAATATTTATTATTTATCGATAATAACTAAAATAAATATATAATTAATCACAATTACTTTACATAAATCCGAAGAGCGGGTGGCGCGAGCATCGTCTTAACGGGGGAAACGGCCGCGGACGATGGCGACCTATAATCGGGAAAGTCCTCCATTTACCGAAGCACACCGAAGATGCACGCCCAAGTCGCTCCCGCCGCCACTCCCGCACACGAAGCAGCGCTTGCCGCGAAACCGCTACGCTTCGTCACCGCCGCCTCGCTGTTTGATGGCCACGACGCCGCCATCAACATCATGCGGCGCCTGCTGATGAGCCTGGGCGCCGAGGTCATCCATCTCGGCCATAACCGCTCGGTGGAAGAAATCGTCACTGCCGCGCTGCAGGAAGACGCCCACGGCATCGCCATCTCGTCCTACCAGGGTGGCCACATGGAGTACTTCAAGTACGCCGTGGACATGCTCAAGGAACGCGGCGGCGCGGACATCCGCGTATTCGGCGGCGGCGGCGGCGTGATCCTGCCGGAGGAAATCCGCGAACTGCACGCCGGCGGCGTCACCCGCATCTATTCGCCGCACGACGGTCAGAAGCTCGGCCTCGAAGGCATGATCAAAGACATGATCGAGAAGGCGCGCCACGCGCTGCCCGGCACCGAGAAGGAACTCGTCAGCAAGGTGCAGGCCGGCGACCGCCGCGCCCTCGCCCGCCTGATCACGCTGGTCGAAGCCGATCCTTTCCTTGTGCAGCGCCTGCCCAAACCGGTGGCGCACGTGCCAGTGCTGGGCGTCACCGGCACCGGCGGCGCGGGCAAGTCCAGCGTCACCGACGAACTCATCCGCCGCTTCCGGCTCGATCAGAACGACGCGCTCAGGATCGCCGTGATCGCGGTTGATCCTTCGCGCCGCAAGTCCGGCGGCGCGCTGCTGGGCGACCGCATCCGCATGAATGCGATCAACCATCCGAACATCTACATGCGCTCGCTGGCCTCGCGCGAAGCGGGCAAGGAAATCT
>JBOICL010000279.1:0-1549 GCA_050740055.1 Stenotrophobium sp. | reverse complement strand
AGCCGGGCACCGGCAAGACGCGGCTGGCGCAGGAAGTGGCACGCGCGCTCGACATGCCTTATTTCGAATGGCACGTGAAATCCACCACCAAGGCGCAGCAGGGTCTCTACGAATACGACGCGGTGTCACGCCTGCGTGACTCGCAGCTCGGCGAGTCCAAGGTCAAGGACATCGCCAATTACATTCTCAAGGGCAAACTGTGGGAATGCTTCGAGGCGCCCAGGCGCCCGCTGCTGCTGATCGACGAGATCGACAAGGCCGACATCGAGTTTCCCAACGATCTGCTGCGCGAGCTCGATCAGATGGCGTTCTATGTCTACGAGACGCGCCAGACCATCGAGGCCAGGAACCGGCCAGTGATCATCATCACCTCGAACAACGAGAAGGAACTGCCAGACGCCTTCCTGCGCCGCTGCTTCTTTCACTACATCCGCTTCCCCGACGCGGCGACGATGCAGAAGATCGTCGATGTGCACTTCCCCAACCTGAAAAAGAACCTGCTCAAGGAAGCGATGGACGTATTCTTCGGCCTGCGCGAACTGCCGGGCCTGAAGAAGAAGCCGTCCACCTCGGAACTGCTGGACTGGCTCAAGCTGCTGCTGGCGGAAGACATCGACCCCGCCGTCCTGCGCGAAACCAGCACCAAGAAATCCCTGCCGCCGCTCTACGGCGCGTTGCTCAAGAACGAGCAGGACGTGCACTTGTTTGAGCGGATTGCGTTCATGGCGAGACGGTCGTAGGGAGCATTCGTAAAATGCGATCCCGGTAGGCTGGGTTGAAGTGAAACCCCCGAGTGCGGGGGTGAACGAAACCCAGCATCAGGCCGGGTCAGGGTTGCTGGGATTCGCTGCGCTACATCCCAGCCTACGGATTTAAGCTCATGTCTTGCCGGCTAATTGCGCAACGATGGCCGGGTTTTCCAGCGTCGAAATGTCCTGCGTGATCTCTTCGCCCTTGGCGATGGACCGCAGCAGGCGGCGCATGATTTTCCCGGAGCGGGTTTTCGGCAGGTTTTCGGCGAAGCGGATGTCGTCGGGTTTGGCGATCGCGCCGATTTCCTTGGCAACGTGCTCGCGCAGTTCTTTCGCCAGTGCATCGGCCTCAGTGCCTTCAGGCCGTTTGCCCTTGACGGTGACGAAGGCAAACACGGATTCGCCTTTCACATCATGCGGCCGGCCGACCACGGCGGCTTCCGCCACGCGCGGATGCGATACCAGAGCCGATTCCACTTCCATCGTGCCGAGGCGGTGGCCGGCGACGTTCAGCACGTCGTCGATGCGGCCCATGATCCAGTAGTAGCCGTCCTCGTCGCGGTGCGCGGAGTCGCCGGCGACGTAGTACTTGTTGGCGAATTGTCCCCAGTAGGTCTTGATGTAGCGCTCGTTATCGCCCCAGACGGTGCTGAGCATCGACGGCCAGGGTTTGGTGGCGACCAGATAGCCGCCCTGGTTGAGTTGCTCGATCACATTGCCGGCGTCATCGACGATGCCCATGGCGATGCCGGGCAGCGGCCGTGTGCAGGAGCCGGGCTTGGCCGGCGTCGCGCCAG
>JBOICL010000278.1:0-2685 GCA_050740055.1 Stenotrophobium sp. | reverse complement strand
TACCAGGTGTCAGCGAGCGGCTGTTCTACACGCACTCCGACACCATCATATCCGGCGCCAGTTTCAGCCAGACCGACAGTGCGCATCAGGTGATGACCGACGGCTCCGGTGCCATCACCACCGCGAGCAATGCCTTGTGGAGCGGCTTTGCGATTAACAACAGTACGAGTGTCGGCAAGGTGCTTTTGAGCGAGACGACGGCAACGACAGTACATCTGTTTGCCTACGACGCCGCCAGCGGGGCCCAGGTGACTGATATCGGCACTGCACTGAACGTGCAATCTCCGAACTTTCTGTTCGAGTTCGGCGCGTTCAGCGACAAGAATCTGTTGAGTTACACCCCGACGGGCCGGAACGATAACGATACCTACTTCTATGATGCGGGCACCGACAACTCGCTGCTGGGGGTAGCCACGCAGCCCGACATCAACGAGACCGCGATCATCTTCTAGCGCTAACGACAACGATCAGGCAGGAGGCAGGCATGACCACAAACAAATCATACGCAAGCAGACGTATCGGAGTCGCGGTCGGCATCAGGTTAATGCGCTGTGCTGACGACGATCGACGTAGTTAACGAAGCTGCCTGTGATTCGCATCAAACGAGACTGAAACGGACACCGTCCCGAGGAGGGCATCGTGCAGAAATCCATTCAGCCCCTGCTGACCGTGCTGTCGTTTGCCGCGATAGCTGCTGCGCTGGTTTGCAGGACAGGACCCGTGCAGGCTTGGGGAGATAGCGGCGGCGAGGATCCAACGGTGGACAACTCGCACACCAGCCAGGCGCTGGAGGCATTGCCACGAGTCCCCGTCAACAAACGCAGTGTGGTGACAATCTATCAATTCCGCAGTGGTGTACCGGAAGTCAACGCGGCGGCGGCGACCGACATGTTCACCACAGCATTGGTCAAATCTGGTGCCTTCGTAGTAGCCGAGCGCAACCAGATGCAGGATGTCACGGCCGAGAAGCGGCTCAACGGCCAGGGACTGACTACCGGCAACAGCGCCCAGCAACGGTTGACCGCAGCGCATTACATCTTCGAGGGCACCGTGTCTGAGGCCAACCAAGGCGAGTCCAACAGCGGCGGCGGCATCTCGCTGGGCGGCATGCACATCGGCGGCGGTGGCCAGCAGGATTCGATCGGCATTGATGTGCGTGTGCTGGATGCCAACTCCGGGTTGGTGCTGGATGCCGTCAACGTGCGCAAGAAGATCGAGTCCAGCGGCGGCAGCGTGTCCAGCGTCGGCTCGCTGGCGCAGTCCATCGCGGGATTGTCCGGCCATTCGATCCCGCTCGACCCAGATGTCAGCGTCCATCATTCGCACCAGGAAGGCGTCGACGCGGCACTGCGGTCGTGTATCGAAGAGGCGGTGCTGACGCTGGTGAAACGCTATGGCGGCGCCGGCTCCTGAATCGCCCGGCGCACGCTGGGCGCTGGCCGCGGCACTGCTGGCGCTCGCCGGCAGTGCCCGCGCACAAGGCTGGCCGGCGGCGTTGCCGCTGACGCCGGGTGCAATACCCGTACCGCTGACGTTCTACTTCCCGGGTGGTGGTCCATTGGCACGCAGCACGCCGCACCCTGACCGCTGGTATGCGACGTCTTGGCTGCCCGCCATGGCGGGCGCACGGTACACGGTGCTGCTGTGCTGCGGGCCGGCCGTCGACGGCACGCATCTATACGCCCTCGATGCGCCACCACCGCAGTTGCCGCGCATGAAGGTTTTGCTAAACCTGAGCACGGTGCAGCTGGCGGTCGATGCCAATGGCCGCAGCTCCCGCGGGGCGGTCGCCAGCTTTCTGCTGCCGGTCGATGTCGCCCTGTCGCAGTTGTTTCTGCTCACCGAATCCGCACCAAGGGCGGCAGTGGACGCCGCTCCGACTTTGAGCGTGGAAGTGTACGGCGGTGGTTATCCGATGCAGCGCGTGCGCGGCGGCTGGTGGCTGTCCGGTAGCGGCCTGTCGCACAGGCGGCCGCAGTTGCTGCCGGTGCCGGTACCAACGGCCCGGCCAGGACCAGGATGGTGAGTGTTGTCGGCGGATCGGACGGTTCAATTCCAGACATGAATTCAAGGGAGATACTTCAATGAATACTAAACACACTTCCATCCCGGCAGCGCTGTTTTGCATCGGCGTCATGACACTGTCCACCGCCGCTATTGCGCAGGACGCCGTACCGGCCAACGCGCCGGTCACCTATAGCCACACCGTCATGTCCAAGGCCTTCGCCCAGATGGCCGTCAGCCAGTATCGCGACGGCTCGCGCGAGATGATCGAGCTGACGCGCGCGGCGGACGCGGCGCATCCCAAGGGCTGGATCTCGCGCATGTGGTTCGACTTCAACGCACATCTCCAGTATGCCGTGGACTCGAATGCCCCCGGCAAATGCAGCCTGATCAAGTACAGCTCCGACGGTCCGCCGGGATTGCTCGATCCGGTTGGCGGCGCCGCTGACACGGCCGCTGAAATTCCCGCCGACGCCAAGCCCAGCGGCACTGAGACTCTGGACGGCGTGCAGACCAACGTCTACCAGCCCGGCCCCAACGCCGCCCTCTGGGTAGACCCGGTTCATCATCTGGCGATCAAGGAGCGGGTCACCCTGGAAGGCAGCACTACGCCGCAGACCCTGCTCGACCTCAGCGGCATCCGCTTCGACAAACCGGACCCGGCGCTGCTACAGCCGCCGG
>JBOICL010000277.1:0-3923 GCA_050740055.1 Stenotrophobium sp. | reverse complement strand
CAATCCGCCGGGACCGGAACCCACCACCGCAATCCTGTAGATGCCCTGCATCAGTCCCCCGACCCTCGACCGATACTAAAAACCCCGGATTCCGTTCCGCCGCCGCCCGACCTAGAATCCGGATGGGCCGCCATTACGACTCGCATCAGCTTACTCACAAGCAGGGAACGGTCAATGAGCGCTATGTCACAGTTCTTCCGCAGGCATTTGACGGTAGTGGTGGCGCTGATGCTGTCGCTGCCGCTGCCGGGTCTGGGTGCCGCGGCGGAAAGCCCTCTCGATCAGCATCTGGGCGTCGCCACCTGTGCCGGCTCGACCTGCCACGCCGCCACGCAACCTTTCCCGGATCACCGGATTCCGCAGAACGAATATTTCATCTGGCAGCGCAAGGATAGCCACGCGCAGGCCTTCAACACCCTGCTCAGTCCGCGTTCACAGAAGATCGCCGCCGGCCTCGGCTGGGGCGATGCGGCGAAGGCCGCGGGCTGCCTGGACTGCCACGCCGACAACGTGCCGGCTGGCGCACGCGGCGCGCGTTTCCAGCTCAGCGACGGCGTCGGCTGCGAGGCCTGCCACGGCGGCGCGGCGCGCTGGATGGAACCGCATGTGCAGGGCTTCAAGACCACTGGTGAAGCTGCCGCGCTGGGCATGACCGCGACCTGGGAGCCGCAGACACGCGCGGTGCTGTGCCTGTCCTGTCACCAGGGCGATGCGCAACGGCCGATGACGCACGCGATCATGGCTGCGGGCCATCCGCCGCTGCTGTTCGAGCTCGACACATTCACCACGCTGGAACCGGCGCATTTCACCGTCAACGCCGCCTACACCGCGCGCAAGGGCAAACCGGACGCCGCGCGCAACTGGCTGGCCGGCCAGGCCGAATCCGCGAACCTGCTGCTGGGCAATCTCGCCGCGCTGCCGGAGGGTGGCGTGTTCCCGGAACTCGCCTACTTCGACTGCAACGCCTGTCACCACTCGATGTTCGCGGATCGCGCCTCGGCCGCACGCACCGCCGGCCAGATGCCAGGCACCGTGCCGCTGGCCGACGACTCGCTGCTGATGCTCTCGCACTGGCTGGCGCAGGGCGATCCCGCGCTGGCCGCGCGCTGGAATGAGGGCCGCGAACGCCTCTACGGCGCCATCGCCCACGGCAACCGCGCGCAACTACGCAGCCGTGCGCTCGAACTGCGCAGCCTGCTGCGCGAGCGCATCGTTCCGGCCACGCGCGCCACGCTAGACCCCGCACAGATCCACTGGCTGATGAACGAGATCATCAGCGAGGACATCGACCGCCTGAGCGGCGACTTCAGCCATGCCGAGCAGACCGCGATGGCGCTCACGGTGCTCTTCACCGACCTGCAGCAGCGCGGCAGTGCCGACGTGACCCCGCGCCTGCAACAGGCCGTGGATGCGCTCTATGCGGCGGTCAAAGACCGCGACCGCTATGCCCCCGCCGCCTACCGCGCTGCCGTCGAACAGACGCGCAGTGCCCTGCGCGGCCCGGCGGAAAAGTGATGCGGGATTTCTGGCCGCCCGCCCGCGACACGGCGTTTTTGCGTAGCAAAACGGGTGCGGGAGCGGGCGCTGGGGTGCCGACCTTCGCTGGTCGCAGGCTTCGGGCGCCTCGCGGCTTGGCGTTCGTCAGCATGGACTGCCAGTGGCAGTCCATGAAACCCTGGCTTACCCCATTGCCCTTCTGGCAAGCACCGTGTCGACGCCCGCTACTCACAGAAGCATGAACAGTTTAGTTTTAAAATAATTACTATTGATTATTATAATCAGTAAATAATCACATAACGAAGAGCCTGAGAGCGCCGAGCGGGTGGGGTCTGGCGGCACCAGAAAAACCCGCCCGGACTTGAACTATCGCGGCTAAGTGCTCGACAAGAATAAGAAAGCGCAAAATGCCCACAAATCCTGTGGATAAATTTGTGCACAAGCCTCTCGCGCAAGCCCCGGAAACATGATTGCAACAAGGTTTCTTGCGCCTCGGCGAGTTTCTGGCCATTCCTGTATTTTGATTTAAAATCATATTGTTATTGAATTATTACGTTATTCTTGCAGGAAAATGCCGCTATTATCGGCTCCAAGCGCCACTCCGCTCTGCGACTGTGCATAAGCGTTGTGCACTGCGGCATAAGAAACCATCTTCGTCAATCGTTAAATTCCGTCCCGAAATGTCTATCGAGCTAGCCCCGGACAAACCGCTGGTGCTGTGCCTCTCCGGCCACGACCCCGGCGGCGGCGCGGGCATCCACGCCGACATCGAGTCGGTCGCGGCCAACGGCGGCCACGCGCTCACGATCATCACGGCGCTGACGGTG
Source organism: Stenotrophobium sp. (assembly GCA_050740055.1). Classification (GTDB taxonomy): domain Bacteria; phylum Pseudomonadota; class Gammaproteobacteria; order Nevskiales; family Nevskiaceae; genus Stenotrophobium. The sequence continues at coordinate 1,599 of JBOICL010000277.1, read as the reverse complement.
CAGGACACGCACAACGTCAGCCGCGTCGTGGCGGTCGCGCCGATGCTGATTGCGCAGCAGCTCGAAGCGCTGCTCACGGATTGCAGCATCTCCGCGGTCAAGATCGGCCTGATCGGCGATGCGGAACAGGTGCCCGTCATCGCCAGCGCCGTAGCGCGCCTGCGCCTGCCGCTGGTGCTGGACCCGGTGCTGCAAGCGGGTGGCGGCTCGCCGCTGTCTTCGGCGCGGACGGTGGCGGCGCTGCGGGAGCAGTTGTTCCCGCTCGCCACCGTGCTCACGCCCAACGCCGCCGAGGCGCGGCGGCTGGCGGCCGGCGCCGACACCCTCGCCGCCTGCGCACAGGCCCTGCTCGCCACCGGCTGCGCCAACGTACTGATAACCGGCGGCGACGAGCCGGGAGAGGCGGTGGTCAATACCTGGCACCGCGCGGACGCAGCACCGCAGGCCTTCCGCTGGCCGCGCCTGCCGGAAACCTTTCACGGCGCCGGCTGCACCCTGGCCGCCGCGCTCGCCGCGCGCCTCGCCTGCGGCGACAGCATCGCCGAGGCGCTGCGGCTGGCGCAGTCCTATACCTACAGCGCGCTGCAATGCGCCCTGCGCACCGGGCGCGGCCGGCGCATTCCCGGGCGCCGGCGATGAGCCCCGGTCAAGCACGCATGCCCGCCGCGCTGCGCGGGCTGTATGCCGTCACCTCCGAATCTGTCTGCCGTTCGCCGGAGACGCTGCTCGCCGCCGTTGCAGCCGCGCTGGCGGGCGACGCGGCGCTGATCCAGTACCGCGACAAGCGCAATGACGCCGCCGCCCGCGCCCGCAACGCGCAGGCACTGCTCGGCCTGTGCCGCGAGCACGGTGCACTGCTGATCATCAACGACGACGTCGAACTTGCCTACGCCATCGGCGCAGACGGCGTGCACATAGGCGCGGCGGACGCCCCGCTGGCGCAGGCCCGTGCGCGGCTGGGCGCGGCGGCCATCATCGGCGTGAGTTGTGCCAACTCGCTGCCACGCGCGCTCGCCGCGCAGGCCGGTGGCGCGGACTACGCCGCCTTCGGCCGCTTCTTCCCCTCGCGCACCAAGCCGGACGCGCCGCCCGCAACGCTGGAACTGCTGGCGCAGGCGCGGCCGCAGTTGCGCATTCCCATCTGCGCCATCGGCGGCGTCACGCCGGACAATGCCGCGCCGTTGATCGCCACGGGCGCCGACATGATCGCGGCGGTGGAAGGCGTATTTGGCGCGGAGGACATCGAGGCCGCCGCGCGTGCCTACGTCAGACTGTTCGCGCGCTGAACCTTCGCGCCGCGTAAAATCCGCCGGCGTCTCCCGTCTCCCGTCTCCCGTAAATGACCTCCCGCTCCGAAGAACTTTTTGCCCGCGCACAACTGAGCATCCCCGGTGGCGTCAATTCCCCCGTACGTGCGTTCAAGGCCGTCGGCGGCGCGCCGCGCTTCATCGCCGGCGCGCAGGGTGCGTATATCACCGACGCCGATGGCAGGCGCTACATCGATTACGTCGGCTCCTGGGGGCCGATGATTCTCGGCCACCAGCATCCCGAGGTGGTCGCGGCGATGCAGAAGCAACTCGCCGTCGGCGTGTCCTACGG
>JBOICL010000276.1:0-2628 GCA_050740055.1 Stenotrophobium sp. | reverse complement strand
GCGCCCATTCGACTTCTTCGCGCGGCGCCGCCAGTTTGCCGATGAAGGGCTCGGCGGGAATCGTCTCGGCGCCGGCCAGCGCGTCCTTGAGATAATCCTGCAAACCGTTGGCGTACTGCCACTCGGTCTGCTCCTTGCCGATCTGGTCGTCGAGCGTGACGCGCAGGTTCGGGCACAGCACCGCCTTGGCGCGCAGCACCTGTTTCAGGCGCGGGATGGCGAACTTGGCGGTGTCGAAATATTTTGGATCGGGCCAGAAGCGCACAGTGCTGCCGCTGCGGTTTTTCGCCACGGTTCCGACCGGTTTCAGTTCGCTGGCCTTGTCGCCGTTGCGGAATTCCATGCGGTATTCCGTACCGCCGCGCTGCACGCGCACTTCTAGTTTCGAAGACAGCGCATTAACCACCGACACGCCGACGCCATGCAGGCCGCCGGAGAACTGGTACAGCTTGTTGGAAAACTTGGCGCCCGAATGCAGCTTGGTCAGGATCAACTCGACGCCAGTGACCTTGTGCTCGGGGTGAATATCCACCGGCATGCCGCGGCCGTCGTCGCTGACTTCCAGCGAGCCGTCCTCGAACACCGTGACCGCGATGTTGCGCGCGTGGCCCGCCAGCGCCTCGTCCACCGAGTTGTCGATGACTTCCTGCGCCAGGTGATTCGGGCGCGTGGTATCGGTGTACATGCCCGGGCGCTTGCGCACCGGGTCGAGGCCCGACAGCACCTCGATCGCTTCCGCACTGTAGTTGCTGTTCGCCATTTCGTTCTTGGATTTCAAAAGCGGCGGCAAGGTAGCGGATGACCACCCCCGCCGCAAGCCCGCGAAACTCATTTGCCCCGCCACGCCTTACACTAGGCGGCATGCAGGCTGGATGCCGGTCACCCGCTCCTGCGGATATTCCGATGCGGTCTGTTTAAATATATTATTTATATGTATTAATAGTCAATATTTAATAACAAGCAGCGGGAGCAAACATGCCCAAGCGGGTGGATGAAATCAGCGGCGAAACGGCGGCCACGGACACACTGGGCCAGTTCGAGGACGCCATGAAGGAACTGGAAGCCATCGTGCAAAAAATGGAGCGCGGCGACCTGCGGCTGGAAGAATCGCTCAGGGTTTTCGAGCGCGGCATCGCGCTGGCGCAGGAATGCCGCAAGTCGCTGGAAACCGCCGAGCTGAAAGTGAAAACCCTGATGGACCGGAACGGCGGTCCCGGCAAGGAAAAATAAGCCGTGCGTCATTTCCGCGTCCGCGCGGATTCAGACGGCAACCGAGAACGCCTTGACCATCCCGCCCTTCTCCGACCGCGTCGCCGCATACCAGGAGCGCCTGCGCGCCAGTCTCGAACACTGGCTGCCGGCGGCGAATCACTATCCCGCGCACCTGCACGAAGCCATGCGCTACGCCGGCGAGGGCGGCAAGCGCCTGCGCGCGCTGCTGATTTACGCGGCAGGCGAAACCCTGTCTGTGCCGGTACGCGCGCTCGACGCGCCCGCCTGCGCCGTGGAACTGATCCACGCCTACTCGCTGGTGCACGACGATCTGCCGGCGATGGACAACGACGACCTGCGTCGCGGCCGCCCGACCACGCACAAGGCCTACGGCGAGGCCACCGCAATCCTCACTGGCGATGCGCTGCAAACGCTCGCCTTCGCGGTGCTCGCGCGCGACCACGAATCCGGACTGAGCGCGGTGCAAAGGCTGGCGATGGTGGAAACGCTGGCGGCGGCGTCCGGCTCACTAGGCATGGCCGGCGGACAGGCCATCGATCTGGCGTCAGAGGGCAAAACCCTATCGCTGCCGGAACTGGAAAACCTGCACATCCACAAGACCGGCGCGCTGATCCGCGCCTGCCTGCGCCTCGCGGGCCAGGCGGCAATTCTCGACAACACACGCGCCGCCGCGCTGGACCGTTACGGCAAGTGCATCGGACTGGCCTTTCAGATCCAGGACGACGTGCTGGATATCGAAGGCAGCAGCGGCGATCTGGGCAAGACCGCCGGCAAAGACAGCAGCAGCCTCAAGTCCACCTACCCTTCCGTGCTGGGCCTGCCCGCCGCGAAACAGCGCGCTGCCGAACTGTTCGGCGAAGCAGATTCGGCCCTCGACATCTTTGCCGGTGCCGCCGAACCCCTGCGCTGGCTCGTGGACCATATCCGGGGACGCAATCGCTGACTTTGCCGCAGTGCAGCATCTGGACGATAATAGCGTCACTTTCCGTCATACTTTCCCCATGACCGACATCCCCGGATACGCCCTGCTCGGGCGCGTCAACACGCCCGAAGACCTGCGCAAGCTACCCGCCGAGGAATTGCCGCATCTGGCCGTGGAACTGCGCCGCTACCTGATCGAGACGCTGGGCCGCATCGGCGGGCATTTCGCCGCCAACCTCGGCACCGTGGAGCTATCGCTGGCCCTGCACCGCTGCCTCGATACGCCGCATGACCGGCTGGTCTGGGATGTCGGCCACCAGGCCTATCCGCACAAGATCCTCACCGGCCGCCGCGCGCGGCTGGAAACCATCCGCCGGCTTGGCGGGCTGGCACCGTTCTGCCTGCGCGCGGAAAGCGATTACGACACCTTCTGCGTCGGCCATTCCAGCACCTCGATCTCCGCCGCCGCCGGCA
>JBOICL010000275.1:0-6259 GCA_050740055.1 Stenotrophobium sp. | reverse complement strand
TTCATCTTCTCCTGCTGCGCGGTCAGCGGCTTGCCACTCTTGCTGACATCGGCAGCGTAAACCTGTGACAGACCCATCAGCGACAGGCAGGCCACCATCAGTAACTTCTTCATTGCACAATCCTCCAGCTCGTTTTGATGGCCGTAGGCCGCCACCTTCGCCTTGCTCCCTGGACTTACACGCCGCGACAATCTAGCGGGCGGCTCAAAACGGCACAAGCTCTTGCAGCGTCTTTCCGTGACGCGAGCCGTTAGAATGCTTCACGCAACGGCCCATTCCTGCGCTGGAAGTCTGCGCCGGCCAACTGAACAGAACGTGAACGACGTGCGCAGCTCCCTGACCTTCTACCTGGCGGTGCTGATGGCCTGCGGGCTGGCGATTTTCGGCCTGCTCCACGCGGGCGAAGCGCTCTTCGGCATTCCTGCCACGCTGACAGGCCTGACTGCGCCATCGCAGCTGTCACCGGGCCTGGCCGAACACCTGCATACGCCACTGGCCAACCTGCTGCTGCAGATGATCGTGATCATTGTCGCGGCAAGGCTGGTGGGCGGATTGTTTCAGCGCATGGGCCAGCCCGCGGTGATCGGCGAGATCGTCGCCGGCATCCTGCTCGGCCCTTCGCTGCTCGGGCTGCTGGCGCCGCAGACGATGAATTTCCTGTTCCCGCCCATTTCGCTGCCGCCGCTGCATCTGCTGGCGGAAATCGGCGTGCTGCTGTTCATGTTCATCGTCGGCATGGAGGTGGACGCGGCCAAGCTGCGCTACACCGCGCGCTCCGCCGTAATCATCAGCCATACCGGCATCATCTTTCCGTTCTTTCTCGGCGTAACGCTGGCGCTGGCCACCTACCGCGAACTCGCGCCGGCAGCGGTAGGCTTCGCCGCCTACGCGCTGTTTATCGGCATCGCCATGAGCATCACCGCGTTCCCGGTGCTGGCGCGCATCCTCCAGGAAAAAAACCTGTTGCACAGCCCGCTGGGCCAGAGCGCGATCACCTGCGCCGCCGTCGATGATGTCACCGCCTGGTGCCTGCTCGCCGCGGTGATCGCCGTGGCCAAGTCCAGCGGCTTGGCCGGCGCGCTGCAAACCCTGCTGCTGGCGCTGGCGTTCATTGCCGTGATGTTTTTCCTGCTGCGGCCGTGGGTGGAGCGCCTGATCGAACGCAAGTTCGACCCCGGCGGTCAGAACCGCGCGCTGGTGGCGGGCATGCTGGTGTTCGCGTTCGCCGCCGGCGGCTTTACCGAGGTCATCGGCATCCACTCGCTGTTCGGCGCGTTTCTGGCCGGCGTCATGGTGCCGGCGCAGTCGCGTTTCCGCCTGTTCCTGCGCGATCAGATCGAAACCTTCGGCACCACGCTGCTGATGCCGCTGTTTTTCGCCTACACCGGCCTGCGCACGCAGATCGGCCTGCTCGACAGCGCGCAGGGCGTGCTGCTGTGCGGCGTCATCATCCTCGTCGCCGTCGCTGGCAAACTGGGCGGCGTGATGCTCGCCGCGCGCTGGACCGGCAAACCCTGGCGCGAGTCCTTCGCCATCGGCGTGTTGATGAACACGCGCGGCCTGATGGAACTGGTGGTGCTGAATATCGGCTACGACCTCGGCATCCTCACGCCGCGCGTGTTCACCATGCTGGTGGTGATGGCGCTGGTCACCACCTTCATGACCGGGCCGCTGCTGACGCTGGCCCTGCGCCGCTCACCCGAATTCGCCCGCGCGCTGCCGCTCCGTGCAGAAGAATGACCACCTGCTCTTTGTGGTTTTAGCTATGGTCGTGTTTTAATTTATATATTAAATATAAATATAGTTTATAATTTAAAACAAATCTCTTGCGCATTTGCGCAGAGCGGGTGACGCCAGTACCGGGGAAACAGCGGCAATTCGCTATACTCGCGCGGCTTTTTGGGCCACAGAAAACCGTAGAAAATCGTCGTGACCTTCCAAGACCTCATCCTCAAGCTGCAAGCCTACTGGGCCGGCCACGGCTGCGTGATCGTGCAGCCGCTGGACATGGAGGTCGGCGCCGGCACCTTCCACCCGGCGACGTTCCTGCGCTCCATCGGCCCGGAGCCGTGGAATGCCGCCTACGTGCAGCCCTCGCGCCGCCCCACCGACGGGCGCTACGGCGAAAATCCGAACCGTTTGCAGCACTACTACCAGTTCCAGGTGCTGATGAAGCCCTCGCCGTCGAACATCCAGGAACTGTACCTGGGCTCGCTGCGCATGCTCGGTTTCGACCTGCTCACGCACGACATCCGCTTCGTCGAGGACAACTGGGAATCGCCCACGCTCGGCGCCTGGGGGCTGGGCTGGGAAGTCTGGCTCAACGGCATGGAAGTGACGCAGTTCACCTACTTCCAGCAGGTCGGCGGCATCGAGTGCCGACCGGTATCGGGCGAGATCACCTACGGTCTCGAACGTCTGGCGATGTACATCCAGAAGAAGGAATCGGTCTATGACCTTGTGTGGTCGGATGTTGGCGGCCGCGTCGTCACCTACGGCGATGTCTATCGCCAAAACGAGGTCGAACAGTCCGCCTACAACTTCGAGCACGCCGACACCGCCGCGCTGTTCGAGCGCTTCAAGGTCGCCGAGGCCGAGTGCCAGAAACTTCTCGCTTTGGAAAAACCGCTGCCGCTGCCCGCCTACGAGCGTGTGCTGCAGGCCAGCCACGCGTTCAACCTGCTCGACGCACGCCAGGCGATCAGCGTCACCGAGCGCCAGAGCTACATCCTGCGCGTGCGTACACTGGCGCGATTGTGCGCGGAGGCGTACTACAACGCGCGTGCCGCAATTGCCGGTTTCATGCCACTGAAGGTGACGGCATGATTCTCATCGGCATGTTTGATTCACCCTTCGTGCGCCGTGTCGCGGTCAGCATGCAGCTGCTGGGCATGCCCTTCGAGCACCGCAACTGGTCTGTAGGCAAGGATCAGGCGCAGATACGCCAGTACAACCCACTGGGCCGGGTGCCGGCGCTGGTGCTCGACAGCGGTGAAGTCCTGATGGAATCCGGCGTCATCCTCGATTATCTCGATGAACAGGCCGGCCCCGAACGCGCGCTGTTGCCAGTGCGAGGAGAACCGCGTCGGCGCGCCTTGCATGTCATGGCCTTGGCCGTCGGCGCCGCGGAAAAAGGCGTGGCGCAGATTTACGAAAGCGCATTCCGGCCAGAGGAAAAGCGCCATCAGCCCTGGGTAGATCGCTGCAACGAACAGATGCACGGCGCGCTGTGCGAACTCGACAAAACCTGCGAAACCGCCAGCCCGTGGCTGATAGGCGCGAACTTGAGTCAGGCCGACATCACGACAGCTTGCGCCGCGACTTTTCTCGGCGACGCCGTCGGCTTTGGCAAGCAAGGTTATCCGGCGCTACGCCGTCTCGTCCAACGCTGCGAGGCTCTGCCGCAATTTCAAGCCGTGCATGTGCCTTTCTTTAGGCCTGGCTCGAAAAACCAGAACCAGATGCGGCCACATCGCCGCGATTCTGGTATCCGCATTACGCTTCACTTAGGATGATTCGCAGGCTGCGGTCTTCCCATCACTACAGGAGAATCACCATGAGCATGCTAGACGGTCTGCTGGGCAACGTGATGCAAACGGCCCTGAACAATCTCGGCGCGAACAATCCGCAGCAAGGCCAGTTGCTGCAGGGCGCGATGCAGTTGATGCAGCAGCAGGGCGGCCTGACTGGCGTCCTCGACAAATTTCGCCAGCAGGGTTTTGCGCAACACGTGGAATCGTGGATCGGCAACGGAGCGAACCTGCCCATCGAAACCACCGCGATTACTCAGGTGCTGGGAGCTCCGGCCATTGCAGGACTCGCACAGAAATTCGGTCTGAATCCGCAGCAATTGAGTGGGCAACTGGCGACGGTGCTGCCGCAGCTCGTCAATCACCTGACCCCGCAAGGCCAGGTGCCCGCTAACCACGCCGACCTGTTGCAGGCCGGACTGAACATGCTGACGGGCAAGTAAACGTTCCGTTCATCCGCCCCGCGCTGACGGACTCCGTCAACGCGGGGCATGCATCGCCTCCGCAACACCGTGCAAAAGCTGCGCAGTGCGCAGCCACAAGAAAATGTCCAAGCAAAGTCTACTGATCGAACTCGGCACCGAAGACCTGCCGGCGCGCTATGTCCTGCCGCTGGCGGGTGCGCTCGGCGACGGCATCGCCGCTGGCCTGAACAAGCGTGGCGTTGCCGTGGGCAGTCACAAAATTTTCGCCACGCCGCGCCGCATTGCGGTGCTGGTTGACGGCGTGGCCCGGCACCAGCCCGATCAGAACCTTGAACGCAAAGGCCCGCAGATCGCAGCCGCTTACAAGGATGGCAAGCCTGCGCCCGCAGCGCTGGGCTTCGCAAAGTCCTGCGGCGTGGCTTTTGAGGATCTGGCACAGGAAAACGGTTATCTGATCTTTCGCAAGCAGCAGCCGGGCAAAGCGACGGCCGAACTGATTACGGGAATCTTCGAGGAAACGCTCAAACTGATGGACGAACTCGTCCCCAAGCGCATGCGCTGGGGTGCCGGTTCCGAGACCTTTGTGCGCCCGGTGCAGTGGATTATGGCGCTCTTGGGCGACCAGGTGATTCCGCTCAAGCGCTTTGGTCTCGAAGCGGGCCGCGTCAGCTACGGTCACCGCTTTCACGCACCGGCCGCCATCACGCTGAATGCACCCGCCGATTACGCGGACGCGCTCAAGGCCGCGAAGGTCTGGGCGGACGTGGCATCGCGCAAAGCCGAAATCCGCCGCCAGATCGAAGCGGAAGCGAAAAAGTTCGGCGGCCAGGCGCGCATCACCGAAGACCTGCTGGACGAAGTCACCGCGCTGGTGGAATGGCCGGTGGTGATTTCCGGGCATTTCGAGCAACGCTTCCTGGCGCTGCCGCCGGAAGTGATCATCTCAACGGTGGAAACCAACCAGCGCTACTTCACGGTGTTCGATCAGCAGAACAGGCTGCTGCCGGTGTTCATCACCATCGCCAACATCGAGTCGCGCGATGTCTCGCAAATCATCAGCGGCAACGAGCGTGTGGTGCGACCGCGCCTCAGCGATGCGATGTTTTTCTGGGAGCAGGACTTGAAGCAGCCACTCGCCGCCTACGGCGAGAAGCTCAGGACCGTGATGTTTCAGAAAGATCTGGGCAGCATCGGCGACAAAGTGAACCGCATCGGAAAGCTGGCCACCCATATCGCCGCCGGCGTTCCCTCCCCCCTTACGGGAGAGGGATTGACGGCAGCCGTCGCGCGCGCCGCCACACTGTGCAAGAACGACCTCGTCACTCGCATGGTCTACGAGTTCACCGAACTGCAAGGTCTGATGGGCGGCTATTACGCCGAAAAATCCGGCGAACCAGCCGGGGTCGCGCAAGCCATCCGCGAACACTACCTGCCGACGCAGCAGGGCACCCCGATTCCGTCTACGCGCGAAGGCCAGATCGTCGCGCTGGCCGACAAGTTGGATACGCTCGCGGGCATTTTCGCCATCGGCCAGAAACCCACGGCAAGCAAAGACCCATTCGCCCTGCGCCGCGCCGCGCTGGGCGTGCTCCGCATCCTTATCGAAGGCAAATTGTCGCTGGACGTGACTGCGCTGCTGAATTCCGCGCTGGAAGCACAGCCGGCCGGCGTCATTGAAAAAGACAAAAGGGCGTCGGCGCTTGGCGCGGCGGCAGGCAAGCGCGATACCGCGACGCTGCAAGAACTGACCGACTTCGTACTCGAACGCCTGCGCGCCTACTACAGCGATCAGAAACTGCCGGTAGAAATGTTCGAGGCGGTGAAGAGCCTGGGCATCACCACGCCGCTGGATTTCGATGCGCGCGTGCAGGCACTGCGTGGCTTCTGGGCACTGCCCGCCGCGAAGAATCTCGCGGCTGCGCACAAGCGCGTGCGCAATATTTTGAAACAAGCTGCCGATATTCAGTCGCACGAAGGCTGGGCATTCTTAAAGCAAAAAGGCACCACCGCGGACAAAAATCTCGTCGATGCCACTGAAAAAATTAAGGATCGCTATGCTACGGTCCTTCATGGCGTCACAGCAGCGACCGATACAGCAGTAAATACGTATCTGAGTCAGTCCCTTGAGGAGAAATACGGCAAAGGACTTCAACTACTCACATCCTTGCGTGAGCCAGTGGATGCATTCTTTGAACAGAACGCTAAAGTAATGGACCCCGACATACAACTACGCAGCGGACGCATTACATTGCTTCGCAGCCTAGATGAAATTTGCCGCGAGGTTGCGGACATTTCCTGCCTGCC
>JBOICL010000274.1:0-2636 GCA_050740055.1 Stenotrophobium sp. | reverse complement strand
TCGACAGGCTCAGCCCGAACGGAAACTAAAAACTCCAAAGTGCCGGTTCAATAAGGAGTCGCCATAGCTCAGGTCGGAGACGGCTCGATCACCGGCGCGGGCGCTGTGCCCTGGCAGGCGCCGAGTCCGAGCGTCGCCATCGCCGGCGCGGCCAGCATTGGCGGCGTGAGGAAGGCGGGCGGTGAGGCGAAGTCCACGAAGTCGAGCAGCGTGTTGGCCAGCGCGTCGCGGAAGGTCAGCGCGGGCAGATTCCACTTGGCGGCGATGGTGGCGATGACGGAAGTGTGGTCGTGCATGACGCTGGTGACGGCGCCGGGCTTGCTGTACGGCGACGCCACCACAGTGGGCACGCGCATGCCGGTAATGTCGTAGCCGCCGGGGATGTCGGTGGCGGCCAGCTTGGGCGGAATGCCGTCCGGCCTGGGCACGCTGACCGGCGGCACGTGATCGTAGTAGCCGCCGTGCTCGTCGTAGGTCCACACCAGCAGCGTGCGCGGCCACGCGGGCGAGGCCATGACCGCGTTGACGACACTGGCGACGAAGGCTTCGCCGATGGCGATGTCGTCCGGGTTCTCTTCCGACGCGCCCTGGGCGTTGACCTTGTTGCCGAGGCTGTTGATCTGGTTGACCACGTCCGTGGGCAAGTTGGGAATCTGGCCGGTGGCCGTCTTGAGAAAGCCGAACAGCGGCGAGCCGACGGTGCTGGCCGCGTTGAATTCCGGATCGACAAACGACACCGCGGGCAAGGTGCCGAGCTGACAGTCGGTATAGAACTGCGCGATGGTCGAAAAATTCAGCGGATGGTTTTCGAGGTTCTGCGGCACGATCGCCAGCGCCGGCAGATCGGTGAAGTAGCTGCGCCAGCTCACGCCGTAATCGCTCATCTTGTCCATCAGCGTGCCGTTGGCCGGCGCGGGCAGCGAGAAGGTGGAGGTGTCGGTCGCGATCATGCCCTGCGCGGTGCCGGCGTAGAGGAAGCGGCGGTTGGGATAGGTCTGGCAGGGCGCGGAGGCAAAGCAGCGGTCGCCCACGCAGAAGGTCTTGGCCAGCGAGTAGTAGAACGGCAAGTCGCTCTCGTCCCAGTAACCCATCGCGGAGGTGGAGGTGCCGGCAAAGCCGTCCATGCGGCCGCCGTCGATCTGCTGGTGCGAACTGTCCCAGATCTGCGTGACACCACCCGGCTGGCAGGTGCCCTGCAGATGAAACGCCCTCTGGAAACCGCCCTGCAGCGGATTGGAATTCAGCGGCTTGCCGCTGGCGTCGAAGCGGAAGCCGTCAGCGTTGGGCTGCCCGCGCTGCGCCAGCATGCCGAGGTGATTGTCGAAGGAGTGGTTCTCCATCATCACCACGACGACGTGGTCGAATTTCATCGCCTCGTCAGCCAGACCCGCGGCACGCGAGGGGTCCGGCAGCGAGTTGGGCCCGCGCAGCACCTGCGGCGCCGAACTGCTGGAGCAGCCGGGCAATCCGCCGGTCATGGCCAGCAAGGTAGCGGCGCTGGACTGCTGCAGAAAACGGCGTCGGGAGATGCGCTTGTTCATGGGCCTGCCCGGATTTCAGTGTGCCGGCCAGACTCGACCGGCGGCTTGCACTACATTGTTCGCCGTTTGCGCGGCAGGTTCCAGCGCTAGAGGCAAAGTTACTACCGGCCGGGTTTCGATGCACGCAAGGCGGTGTCGCCTTAAAATGCGCGCCGATTCTTTTCCGGCCCCCGCATGCAGCTCGCTTTGGCACCGATGGAAGGCTTGGTGGACGACATCCTGCGCGATGTGCTGACGCGAGTTGGCGGCATCGACTGGTGCGTCACCGAGTTCGTCCGCGTCAACGATAGCCTGTTGCCGGCGTCGTGCTTTCACAAGCTCGCGCCAGAACTGGCGAGAGGTGCGCGCACGCGCGCGGGCACGCCGATGCGCGTACAACTGCTCGGCTCGGACCCGGCCTGCCTCGCGGACAACGCAGCGCTGGCCTGCACGCTAGGCGCGCCGGTGATCGATCTCAACTTCGGCTGCCCGGCCAAAACGGTGAACAAGTCGCGCGGCGGCGCGGTGCTGCTGAAGGAGCCGGAGCTGCTGCACCGCATCGTGCGCGAAGTGCGGCGCGCGGTGCCGGCGGAGATTCCGGTGACCGCGAAAATGCGCCTGGGTTTCGACAGCCCGGATGGCGCGCTGGATTGCGCCCGCGCGCTAGCCGATGGCGGCGCATCGCAGATCGTGGTGCACGCGCGAACCAAGGCCGATGGCTACAAGCCGCCCGCGCACTGGGAATGGGTAGCGCGGGTGCGGGATACGGTGAGCGTGCAGGTCTACGCCAACGGCGAAATCTGGAGCGTGGACGACTGGCGCCGCTGCCGCGCAGTGAGCGGCGTGGACGACATTATGCTTGGCCGCGGACTGGTGTCGCGCCCCGACCTCGCGCGGCAGATCGCCGCCGCGCGCGAGGGTCGCGAGGTCGTGGAGATGACCTGGCTGGAACTGCTGCCGCTGCTGCGGGATTTCTGGGGTCAGGTGCGGCGCAAGCTGCCGCCGTGTTTTGCGCCGGGCCGTCTCAAGCACTGGCTGACCTTGCTGACGCGGAACTACCCGGAGGCCACCGCACTGTTCGCCGCCATCCGCCGCGAGGATGATTGCGGAAAAATT
>JBOICL010000273.1:0-1107 GCA_050740055.1 Stenotrophobium sp. | reverse complement strand
ACCCGATCCAGATCCGCGAAATCCGTTCGCTCATCACCGAGCTGGGCCAGACCCACAGCGTGATCCTGTCCAGCCACATCCTGCCGGAGATCCAGGCGGTGTGTTCGCGCGTGATGATCGTCAACCGCGGCCGCGCGGTTTACGACGAACCGGTAGCAGCCACGCGCGATGCCAAGCTCGAATCGCTGACGGTGGAACTGCGCCGCGCGCCGGCGGCTTCCGCGCTGCGCAACCTGACGGGCGTGAGCGGCGTGGACGAACTCGGTGGCGGCCGCTTTGTCCTGCAACTGGCCGAAGGCGGCGATCCGCGCGAGGCGCTCAGCGAGGCGGCGGCGAAAAACAACTGGGGCCTGATCGAACTCTCCCCCGGCATCCGCACGCTGGAAGAAATCTTTATAGACCTCACCTCCGGCGAAGAACCCCAAAGGAAAGCCGCATGAAAAACATCTTCACCATCGCCGGCACCGAATCCCGGCGCATCTTCGTTTCACCGCTGGCCTGGACCGTGCTCGGCGTGGTGCAGCTGATACTCGGCATCGTGTTCGTGCTGTCGATACTTGATTTCGCGCGCATGTCGGGCATGTCCAACGCCGACCTCGGCGTTTCGGATTACGTCGGCGGCACGGTGTTCGGCTTCGCCGTGATCGTGCTGCTGCTGGTGATGCCGCTGATGACCATGCGGCTGTTCGCGGAGGAGCGCAAATCCGGTGCGCTGACGCTGCTGTTCTCGGCGCCGGTGTCACTCACCGAAGTGGTGCTGGGCAAATTCCTCGGCCTGATGAGCTTCGTCATCGCCGTGCTGGTGCTGCTGGCGATCATGCCGTTTTCGCTGATGCCGGGCACGCATCTGGACGTGGGCCGCATCCTCGCCGGCCTGCTCGGCCTGCTGCTGCTGATGATGTCCTTCGGCGCTGCAGGGCTGTTCGTATCTTCGCTGACCAAAGAGCCGACCATCGCCGCCGTCGGCAGCTTTGGCCTGCTGCTGGTGGTGTGGCTGATCAACATGCTGGCCTACAACGACAGCATCCCGTTCACCGCTTTCTTCAGCTACATCTCGCTGATCGGCCACTTCGAGGGCCTGCGCCGCGGCATTTTCAGCAGCGCCGA
>JBOICL010000272.1:0-1032 GCA_050740055.1 Stenotrophobium sp. | reverse complement strand
GTAGAACTCGCGCGCTTCCAGCAGTTCGAGGTTCAGGCCGGCGCGCCATTCGAAGCATTCTGCGACGGCGTAGGCGGCGGAGCCCGCCAGCACCGGCACGGCGAGCAGGCCAGTGCCGATGATGCCGAGGCTGAACAGCATGAAAGTGAATTCGCCGCCCAGCGGGCGCAGCGCCTCGGCCGCCTGTGCGGAGGTCTGGATGTCGGTAATGCCGCTGGCGTGCAGTGTCGCGGCGGTGCTGAGGATGATGAAGAACGCGACCAGGTTGGAGAAACCCATGCCGATGAAGGTGTCGAGTTTGATGCGCGACAAATGCGGTTTGGCTTCGTTGTGCGTCATCGAGTTGAGTGCGGCCGCGCCCGGCGTGCAGTGGATTTCCTCGACTTCCTGCGCCGCCTGCCAGAAGAACAGGTAGGGACTGATGGTGGTGCCGAAGATCGCGACGATGATCATGATGGTGTCGCGGTTCAGGCTGATGTCCGGCACCAGGACGGCGTGCGGAATGCCGCTCCAGGGCACATGCACGAAAAACACGATGGCGACATAGGACAGCAGCGACAGCGTGAGCCAGCGCAGGTAGTTCACGTAGCGCTTGTAGGACATGAAGATTTGCAGAGTGAGGCATACCAGCCCGATGATTGCGGTGTAGTGGTGGTTCGCGCCGCCGGTCATCAGGCGCACCGCGTCGCCCATCGCAGCGATGTCGGCGGCGATGTTGATGATGTTGGCGAGCAGCAGCAGGCCGACGATGAAAAACAGCAGCGGTTTGGGAAAGCGCGTGCGGATGTTCGCGGCGAGGCCGTGGCCGGTGACGCGGCCCAGGCGCGCAGCAACCAGCTGGATCGCGACCATCAGGGGATAGGTCAGCACCACCGTCCACAGCAGTCCGTAACCGAACTGCGCGCCGGCCTGCGAGTAGGTGGCGATGCCGCTGGGGTCGTCGTCCGCCGCACCGGTGATGATGCCCGGGCCAAGCTGCTTGACGGCGGAATTACCGGTCAGCTTCTTGTAGTAGTTGGTCACGGACCGCCC
>JBOICL010000271.1:0-1700 GCA_050740055.1 Stenotrophobium sp. | reverse complement strand
GGAGATTGGAGACGTTGAACTGCCAAGCCGCAGATTTCGCGTCTCCCATCTCCCGTCTCACGTCTCACGTTCATGTTTCCTCGCCGAAACGGTCCGCGACCAACGCTTCCAGTTCGTCCAGCGCCTGCGCGGCGTCTTCGCCTTCGGCGATGAGGGTGATCTGGCTGCCCTTGGCGGCGGCGAGCATCATTACGCCCATGATGCTCTTGCCGCTGACTTCGCGGCCGTCCTTCTTGATGCGCACGTCGGAGGCGAACTTGCCGGCCAGTGTGACCAGCTTGGCCGCCGCGCGCGCGTGCAGGCCGAGCGTGTTGATGATGCTGACGGTTCTTTCCACGTTGATTCCCTTGTTGGTTGTCCTGACTTTTATTCTTTACGTCTCGCGTCTCTCGTCTTCCGTCTCCCGCTACTGGCGCGGACAGACGACGATGCCGCGCTGACCGCCTTCCACGGCATTGCCCGCCATTTCGGCGAGACCCAGTTGCGGATAATTGAAAATGCGCACCAGCATCGGCAGGTTGACGCCGGCGACGACGCTGGTGCGCGGGCTGGTGCAGAGCCGGTTGGCGATATTGCTGGGCGTGGAGCCGAAGGCGTCGGTGAGTAGCAGCACGCCGGCTCCGGCGTCGAGCCGGTCGATCATCTTGCCGCCCTGCCCCAGCATCGCTTCCGGCGACTGCACGCGCCGCACTTCGAGCACGTCCGCGTGCAGCGGCAGGGGGCCGATCATGTCGATTATGGTGTCGAGCAGATGCCGCCCGAGCTTGCCATGCGTCACCAGCAGCAGTCCGACTTTCATGATTCTCCTTTCGCGCCGCGGCGGTTTTCGCCGTCCCAGAGTTCGCGGTGCGTGACCATCATGCGGTCGAGGCGGCCCGCGAAGGCCTGCGCGAGCTGCTCGACGATGTAGGCGCTGCGATGCTGGCCGCCGGTGCAGCCGATGGCGATGGTCAGGTAGGCGCGATCCTGCTTCTTGTATTCCGGCAGCCAGTGTTCGAGGAACTGGCGGATGTCGTGCAGCATCCGGCCCACCGCGGGGAAACGCTCCAGCCACGCCGCCACCGCCGCGTCGCGCCCGGTGAGCTGGCGCAGCGTCGGCTCCCAGTGCGGATTGGGCAGGCAGCGCACGTCGAACACGAAATCGGCGTCCGGCGGCGGGCCGTTCTTGAAGCCGAACGACATGAAATTCACCAGCAGCTTGCCGTTGCCACCGCCCGGCACCTGGCCGAGGATTTTTTCGCGCAGTTCGTGCAGGTTCAGCGCCGAGGTATCGATGATCGCGTCCGCCGCGTTGGTCACCGGCTCCAGCAGCACCGACTCACGGCGGATCGCCTCGACCAGCGAGGTATGTTCGTCCGACAGCGGATGCTTGCGGCGCGTGTCGGAATAGCGTTGCAGCAGCACCTGCTCGTTCGCCTGGAGGAACAGCACATGCGTCTGCACGCCGCGCGCGCGCAGCTTGTCGAGATATTTCGGGAGTTTTTCGATTTCTTTCGGGCTCTCGCGCGCGTCGATGCCGATGGCGAGGCGCTCGTAACGCGCTTCCATTTTCTGCAGCGTGCGTAGCGCCAGCGGCCCGATCAGCGCCAGCGGGATGTTGTCGATGCAGTAATAGCCGAGGTCCTCGTACTGTTTCAGCGCCACGGTTTTACCGGCACCGGAGAGACCGCTGACGATGACAAGCTGCATGGCTTATGCCC
>JBOICL010000270.1:0-2459 GCA_050740055.1 Stenotrophobium sp. | reverse complement strand
GGCCCAGTTCGATCAGCTGTTCCAGGTTCTGCACATTGCCGGGGCCCGCCTGATTGCGCTCGTTCTCGCTGGCCTTGACCGAGCGCGCCAGCGCGTAGAACTCCAGCAAGTAGCGCTCGATGTCCTGCGGATTGGCCAGCACGCGCACGATCTTTTTCTGCTTGAGCATCGGCGCCAGCTCGCGCTCCCAATCCTGCAGATACGGCTCACAGGTGGCGACGGTGATTTCCGCCGCCGTCACCTTCACCGGGAGAATCTTGGTGCGCGCGGCATAGGCGTAGGGAATAACCGCCGCGACCTTGCTCACGTCGATGGAGAGAGGATCGATGCGCAGATAGGCCAGGCCGCTGCGTTTGGCCAGCCACTGCACCAGCACTTCCAGCGTGAGGCGGCGGCCGGGCGCCTGCGGGTTTTCCCAGTTGCATTCGGCCACCGTGACCAGCGGATGCTGATGGGCGGCACCGCTGCCAGATTCAAGACGCACCAGCAGATCGCGCGCCTGCGCCGGCTTGATCAGCGCATCGGCGGCGAGCGCTTCCAGAACCTCGCGCAGTTCGAGCTTGTGTTCATAGGACGGGGGCTTGAGAGCAGCGTTCATTAACGAAGCAGGGTAAAGAATGGCTGCCGAAGCGTCTCACGAAGACGGGGGCAGGTGCCACCTGTGTTTTCCGGAAGCGCATCAATCACCTGAAGCACGGCTGAAAGCGTTGTGAGCGAAGGAAGGTTGCACGCGGCCGGAGCGCAGGAAGCGGAGCATACATATCAGTATGTGAGCATTCCGAGCACCGCCCGCGTGCAAGATGCCGAGCGCAGCAGCTTTCAGAACGGATTGGCGGTCGCGGTGCGCGTGTAGCTGACATACCCCAGGCTCGCACCTGCGCGCAGACCGACGCCGGTGCGCATCGGCGCCAGCACGATGTTGCCGGAGCGCTGGTAGTTCATGCCCAAGCCGGCGACGATGTAGAGACTGCCATCGACGGCCGGGAAGCGCTGGAACAGGTCGTAGGTGCTGCGCAGGTTGTAGACCAGCGTAAACACCTTCGACGCGTTGCCGCCGAAATCCCAGCCTATCGACGGCCCCTGCCAGTAAACCGGGATGCTGCCGCCGCCCTTATAGGTAAAAGTGCCGTTGCCATAACGCAGGCCGACCACGGCAGCGCCGCTGCCTTCCTGCCCGGTGATATAACCCACCGGCTGGCCGTAATCGGAGAACACCTTCTCGACCGCCAGCGCCAGGCCCTTGGTGTTTTCGCCGAAGAAGGTGTTGGCCGCATTGACCACCTCATCGCGGTTGTAGGTCTGGTTACCCAGCGCCTGGTTCGCATCCTGCGCGGGCGCATCGGCCACCGGCTTGGCATCCTGCGCGCTGGAGAAAGTGCCGTAGTTGCGATCGTTGTTGGTGACTTCGCCGGACTGCGCGGCGCAGGCGGCGAGACCGACGCATAAGGTGACAGCAATAAATGAACGCATAACGACTCCTTAAAATTCAAATGTATTAAATGGACAGGGTGAATGCCGGTGAGTTCGTTTGTCGTGGCCACCCGCTCTCCATGCCGGGCTTGAGCATTGAGAGATATTAAATCGATAAATATTTAATACAGTCGATATATAATAACACATTCTGTCACGGCCGGGCGCACAGCGGGTGCACGCAAACTCCGTCAGCCGCCATACTGGCGCAGTCCTTGCGATACGTCCGCCATGAAAAACGTCACCGCCAAACCCGACAGCCTGCGCAGCGCCACCGCCGCCTGCACCCTGCTCGCACCCGCCGATTGCATCATCCTGCTGCGCGAGCGCAAGGCCGAGAAAGGCGACGCGCTGGAAATCGGCCGCATGGCCGCCATGCTCGCCGCCAAGAAAACCTGGGAACTGCTGCCGCTGTGCCACCAGTTGCCGCTCACCGCCATCGACATCGGCTATGAACTGCTGGAATCACAGGTCAACATCACTGTGCGCGTCGAGACCATCGCCGGCACTGGCGTGGAGATGGAGGCACTCACCGCCGCCAGCATCTGCGCGCTGACGATTTACGACCTGCTCAAACCGCACGCGGAACAGGACGCGCTGCGCATCACCGATGTGCGCCTGGTCGAGAAAACCGGCGGCAAGTCGCAGTACGCACGCGCGCTGTCGCCAGCCGGCCGCGCGGTGATCCTCGCCACCTCCGACGCCGTCGCCAGCGGCCGCAAGCATGCCACCGCGGCGCAGACCGTGGCGGCAGGACTGGAGCGCGCGGGCCTGCACGTCGAGAGCACTGAAGTCATGCCCGATGAACCCGCGCAAATCGCCGAGCGTGTGCGTCACTGGCTGGCCCAGGGCGTCGAGCTGATCGCCACCGTCGGCGGCACCGGCCTCCACGGCCGCGACCAGACCGTGCGCGTGGTGCAGCCGCTGCTGGACAAGGAACTGCCCGGCTTCATGGAGGCCGCGCGCGGCTACGGCCAGCGCCGCACGCC
>JBOICL010000269.1:0-3776 GCA_050740055.1 Stenotrophobium sp. | reverse complement strand
CGGCAAGGCCGTGGCGGTGGCCTTCGAAACCGCCGGGTGGTCGCTGGCCCTGCTCGACATCCAGGAAAAATTCCTGCACGCCGCCTATCCGCAAGCTGACGCGAAGAAGCTGCTGCTCGCCGCCGATCTGATGGATGCGGCCTCGGCCGCAAAGGCCGTTGAAGCCACGCAAAGCCGCTTTGGCCGCATCGACGCGCTGTGCAACATCGCCGGCGGTTTCGCCATGGGCACGCCGGTGCATGCCACCTCCGCCGCGGACTGGCAAAAGATGCAGGATCTCAACGCCGGAACCCTGCTCAACATCGTGCGCGCGGTCACGCCGAAAATGCTGGCTCAGGGTGGCGGCAAGATCGTCAACATCGGCAGCCTCGCCGGGCTCAAGGCCGGCGCGCAGATGGGCGCCTACAGTGCCGCGAAGAGTGCGGTGATTCGCATCACCGAGGCGATGAGCGCCGAGCTGCGCGAGCACAACATCAACGTCAACTGCGTGCTGCCGAGCATCATCGACACGCCGCCCAACCGCGCCAGCGTGCCGGGCGCCGATTTCTCGAAGTGGGTGGCGCCGTCCGATCTCGCCAACGTCATCCTGTTCCTGTGCTCGGATTCATCGCGTGCGATCCACGGCGCGGCGATTCCGGTGGTCGGACTGAGTTGAACGCGACTGCCGTGACCGCGCATCTGCATACGCTGCCCGAGCTGCTGGCTCTGAGCGAATCTGTTCCGTCCGGATTTTCGCCGCTGTCTGCCGAAAAATTCCTGTTGCTCGATACCGAAGCGCGGACGACCCGCCCAGCCGATCAGGCGCGTATCGCTGCCTGGCTGCGGCAACTCCCCTGCCCCACCGTGGGGATCGCGGCCGCGCCTGCCGCGAATGCGGCCGCCGATGCCTGCGACGTGCTGCTGGCAAGCCTCTCCGAGGCCGCGCCGCTGATCGGCAACATCCGCGGCAATCCCATCGCCGCCACCCTGCTGGTGCAACTGCTGCGCCTGACCGAAACCATGCCGCTCGCGGACGCGCTCATCGCGGAGTCGCTGGCCTATGCCACGCTGCAGTGCGGACCGGAATTCCGCACTTGGCTGACAACCCATCGCGCCGCATCGCCCGCCGTGCCTGACGACCAGGGCCCTGCCGTCGTCATGCAGCGCGACGGCGACCGGCTGATGCTGGAACTCAACCGCGCCTCCAACCGCAACGGCATGTCCGTGGAGATGCGTGATGCACTGGTGGAAGCCCTGCAACTGGTGCTTACTGACAGCACCATACTTTCCGTGCGTATCAGCGGGCGCGGCAAATGCTTTTCCATCGGCGGCGATCTCACCGAGTTCGGCAGCACGCCCGACCCGGCGACCGCACACATCGTGCGCAGCCTCGCACTGCCTGGCCGCCTGCTTGCGCAATGTGCGGCACGCACTCAGGTGCATGTGCATGGCGCCTGCGTCGGTTCGGGCATCGAGTTCCCCGTCTTCGCGGGCCGCGTCACTGCCGCGCGCGATGCCTGGTTTCAACTGCCGGAAATCGGATTAGGCCTGATCCCCGGCGCCGGCGGCTGCATCAGCATTCCACGGCGCATCGGCCGCCAGCGCACGGCCTGGCTGGCGCTGTCGGGCAAGCGCATTCATGCGGAGCAGGCACTGGAATGGGGCCTCGTGGACGCCATCGCATAGGGAAACTCTGAATAAGCTGCTGCGCTTGGCATCTTGCGTGAGGGGCTCGCCGGAGCGCCATCCGAGGGACCCGCGTAGCGGGATCGGATCGCGCAGGTGAGCAAGAGGGCCGCGATCGGCGATCCACGGTCAGCTGCGGGGTCGCATCCAGCAAGCGGGTCCCTGCTCAGCCCTTCGCGGCCCGCCCGGAATCCTCACATACTTCTTTGTATGCTCCGGTTCCGGCGCTCCGTCCTCACGCAATCTGCCTGCGCTCGCAACGCTTCTTCAGAGTTTCCTTAGGACGGAAGTTGCGGAAACCGCACGGATCAGAGATCGTTAATCAAATCCCGCATCTCCACCGGATCGGTAGAAACGAGCAGGATGCGCGTCTTGCGCGCGAGGTCGGCGACATTGGATTCCATGATGTTGCGCTTGACCTCCAGCACGCTGGCTGGGTGCATGGAAAAATCGCGCAGGCCCAGGCCCAGCAACAGGCGCGTGTAGCGCGGGTCGCCGGCCATTTCGCCGCACATCGCGACCGGAATGCCGCCGAGCACGCCGGCCTCGATGGTCATGTGGATCAGGCGCAGCACCGCGGGGTGCAATGGGTCGTAGAGATAGTTGACCTCGTCGTCCACGCGGTCGATCGCCAGCGTGTACTGGATCAGGTCGTTGGTGCCGATGGAAAAAAATTTCGCGTGGCGCGCCAGCATCGGCGCGGCGATGGCGGCGGCGGGCACTTCGATCATCGCGCCCAGCGGCACTTCAGCCGCGACCTTCCTGCCTTCGTGCAGCAGTTCGATGCGCGCATTCTCGATCACCTGCTGCGCCTGCCGGAATTCCTGCAGGTTGGAGATCATCGGCAGCATGATCTGCACCTCGCCGTGCGCGGAGGCGCGCAGCAGCGCGCGCACCTGCACGCGGAACAGTTCCGGCTCCTTCAGGCACAGGCGGATCGCGCGCAGGCCCAGTGCGGGATTGTTTGGCGTCGGGCCGTTGCTGCGGCCGCTGTCCACCTGCTTGTCCGCGCCCAGATCGAGTGTGCGGATGGTGATCGGCCCCTGCGCGGCCTCGACGATGCGCGCGTAGGCCTCGTACTGCTCGTCCTCGCCGGGCAGACCCTTGCGGTTCATGTAGAGAAATTCGGTGCGGTACAGGCCCACGCCCTCGGCGCCGTTGGCGGCGGCGGTGCGCGCATCCTCGGCCAGCTCGATGTTGGCGAGCAGGCGGATCTTGACGCCGTCGCGCGAGATCGCGGGCTTGCCCTTGAGCTTGACCAGGTCGCGGCGGTACTGCGCCTGGCGCTCCTGTTTCTCCAGGTGGAAATCCAGCGCCCTGGCGTCGGGGTCGGCGAGCACGTGGCCGGTGTCGCCATCGACGATGATCAGCTCGCCGTCGCGCAGCAGGCGCCGCGCATCGCGCAGACCGGCGATGGCGGGAATGCCGAAGCTGCGCGCGAGAATCGCGGTGTGCGACAGCGGGCCGCCGTATTCGGTGATGAAGGCGGCGACGTTCTGCTGCGACAGCAGGATGACGTCTGCGGGCGTGATGTCGTCGGAGACCACGATGAAAGGCTCGCCTGGCGCATCCGGCTTGGGCGCGATCTGGCGCTCGCTCTTGAGCAGAATGCGCAGGATGCGCGCGCAGACGTGTTCGACATCGTCCTTGCGCGTGCGCAGGTAGGGGTCTTCCATCTGCTCGAACACCGCGATCAGCGCGTCGCGCTGGCGCCGCAGCGCGGCCTCGGCGTTGATGCGCTGCTCGCGGATCAGCGTGGCTACCGCGTCGGACAGCGCGCTGTCGTCCATCATCAGCAGATGGGTATCGATGAACGCGGCGATCTCGCCCGGCGTGCCGGCGGGAATCTGCTTGCGCACCTGGTGCAACTGCTCGCGCGCGCGCCGCTGCGCGCCCTGGAAGCGCGCGGCCTCGCGCTCGACTTCCTCCGGCGGCAGCGTGTATTCCGGCACATCGAGATCGCCGCCGTGCATCTTCTGCACGCGCGCGATGGCGATGCCGCGCGAGACGCCGATGCCGGAGAGCCAGAGACTCATAGCGCGCGCTCCGCGCGTGCTGTGAGACGTGAAACGGGAGACGCGAGACGTAAAACAGCTAGGCCGCAGATTTCG
>JBOICL010000268.1:0-5609 GCA_050740055.1 Stenotrophobium sp. | reverse complement strand
GCGGTCTGGGCCATCCCCGTCCTGTTCGCCATCACGCTCCATGAAGTCGCCCACGGCTGGGTCGCGCGGGCGCTCGGCGACCACACGGCGCAGATGCTCGGCCGCCTTAGCCTCAACCCGCTCAAACACATCGACCCGATGGGCACGGTGGTGGTGCCGCTGCTGATGCTGGTGCTCGGCGGCTTCCTGTTCGGCTGGGCCAAGCCAGTGCCGGTGGCGATGAAAAACCTGCGCAATCCGCGCCGCGATATGGCGCTCGTCGCCATCGCGGGGCCGCTGTCGAATCTGGCGATGGCGATCGCCTGGGGGCTGCTGCTGAAGTTTACGCTGACCATGAACACGGAGGAGGGCGTGTGGCTCGGCGTGATGCTGATGTGTCGCGCCGGCATCATCATTAACCTTGTGCTGATGGTGCTGAACCTGATTCCCCTGCCGCCGCTGGACGGCGGCCGCGTGCTCACCGGCCTGCTGCCGGAGAAGCAGGCGCGTGTGCTGGATCGCGTCGAGCCTTACGGCCTGATCATCTTGATCGTACTGATGGTAACGGGATTTCTCGGCCGCATCATGATCGTGCCGCTGATGCTCAGCGGCAGTGGCCTGTTGGCGCTGCTCAACATCCAGGGCTTTCCACTGTTCAACTGACGTGAATAATCCGAATAAAAAACCGGTTGTCCTCTCCGGCATCCAGCCTTCCGGCCGCCTCACCATCGGCAACTACCTCGGTGCGCTCAAGAATTGGGTGAGCCTGCACGAGCAGTACGACTGCCACTACATGCTGGTGGACCTGCACGCCATCACCGTACGCCAGGACCCGGCGGTGCTGCGCGAGCGCTGCTACGAGTTCCTCGCGCTCTACATCGCCTGCGGACTCGATCCGGCGAAGAACGTGCTATTCGTGCAGTCGCACGTGCCGGCGCATGCGCGCCTATCCTGGGTGCTCAACTGCTACACGCAGTTCGGCGAGCTGTCGCGCATGACGCAGTTCAAGGACAAGAGCGCGAAACATGTCGATAACATCAATGCCGGACTGTTCGATTATCCGGTGCTGATGGTCGCCGACATTCTGCTTTACCAGGCGCAGAAAGTTCCGGTGGGCGACGACCAGAAACAGCATGTGGAACTGACGCGTGATGTCGCCATGCGCTTCAACAACATTTATGGACCGCCAGACAAACCAATCTTCACTGTGCCGGAGCCAATGATCCCGCCGGTGGGCGCGCGCATCATGGGCCTGCAGGATCCGAACGGGAAAATGAGCAAATCCGACGGCGCCGAAACCAACGCGGTGTACCTGCTAGACGAGCCGGACGTGATCGTGCGCAAGCTCAAACGCGCCGTCACCGATCTCGGCAACGAGATTCGCCGCGACCTTGCCGAAAAGCCCGGCGTGTCGAATCTCATGTCGATACTCTCTGCGACAACCGGCGAAAGTTTTGACGCAATCTCCGAACACTACAACGGCCAGGGCTATGGCAAGTTCAAGCAGGCGGTGGCCGAGGCCGTGGTCGAGTGCCTGAAACCAGTGCAGGTGAAATATCGCGAGATACGCGAAGACCGCGCGGGCCTGCAGCAGGTACTGCGTGAAGGCGCGCGCAAGGCCGCCGCGCGCGCTGATGTCACGCTCCAGCGCGTGCATGATGTGCTGGGCTTCATACCTGAGTAGGCCATGACCGAAGTTGCCGCCGAAGTGCAGGAAAACATCATTGCGCCGCCGAACGCGCACAAGCTGCCCAAGCTGCACGGGCAGACCATGGACAAGCTGCCGGAGGATTTATATATCCCGCCGGATGCGCTGGAAGTGTTTCTGGATGCCTTCGAAGGCCCGCTCGATCTTCTGCTGTATCTGATCCGCAGGCAGAACCTCAACATCCTCGACATCCCGGTGCTGAAAATCACGCAGCAGTACATCCAGTACATCGGCCTGATGCACGAGCTGCGGCTGGAACTGGCGGCGGAATACCTGGTGATGGCGGCGCTGCTGGCCGAGATCAAGTCGCGCATGCTGCTGCCGCGCCCGCCGCCAGACGAAGAAGAGCAGGGCGATCCGCGCATGGAACTGGTGCGCCGCCTGCAGGAATACGAGCGCTTCAAGACCGCCGCAGAGAATTTGGATGCGCAGCCGCGCGTCGGCCGTGAACTGTTCATGGCGCAGGCGCGGCCGGAAGTGGTGCCGGTAAGCGCGCAACTGCCCGCGCCTTCGCTACGCGAGTTGCTGATGGCGTTCCGCGAGGTGATGCAGCGCGCGGACCTGTTCACGCGCCACCAGATCAGCCGCGAACCTCTGAGCGTACGCGAGCGCATGTCGCACATCCTCTCGCTGGTGCGCGGCGGCCCCAGGCACTTCGCCGACATTCTCGATCCGGAAGAAGGCCGCGCCGGCGCCGTCGTCTGCCTGCTGGCCTTGCTGGAGCTGGCCAAATCCGCATTGATCCGGATCGTGCAGGATGAGCCTTTCGCGCCACTGCTGATCGACCTGGCAAAAATGAAGAATTCCCCGGAAGAATCCGCGGTGGAGCATGAAAATGACGGAAATGACTGAAGCCGCTGCGCCACAGGTGCTCGAAGCGCCGGACGAAAGCCGCTACGACAAGCTGGAAAAAATCCTCGAAGCGCTGCTGCTCGCCTCCGAGCTGCCGCTGTCGATGGAGCAGCTGCACCGCCTGCTCGCCGCCGATCTCGGCGTGGGCAAGAAGGACATCCGCGAGGCGCTGGACAAGCTCTCTGCGCGCTTGGAAACGCGCGCGGCGGAGTTGCAGGAAGTCGCCAGCGGATTCCGCATCCAGGTGCGCCGCGACTACGCCGAGTGGGTCAGCAAGCTGTGGCAGGAAAAACCGCCAAAGTTGTCGCGCGCGCTGCTCGAGACGCTGGCGCTGATCTGCTACCGCCAGCCGATCACGCGCGGCGAGATCGAGGAAGTACGAGGCGTGGCGATGTCGCCAAACATCATCCGCACCCTGCTGGAGCGTGGTTGGATCCGCGAAGTCGGCCAGAAGGAAGTGCCGGGCCGCCCTTCGCTGTTCGGGACCACGCACCAGTTCCTCGATGAGTTCAATCTGAAGTCGCTGGACGATCTGCCCACGCTGCCGGAGATCAAGGACCCGGCGGCGCTGGAAGCGGCGCTGCTCAAGCTCGGTGTGGCGCCTGCGGAACCGGCTCCGGCCGATACGGGCGAAGCGCCTGCGCTGCCGCTCGAAGCCTCCGCACCGGCGACGCTGCATTGAGCGACCGCATCCAGAAAGTGCTGGCCACGGCGGGCGTCGCCTCGCGCCGTCACATCGAACAGTGGATCGCCGAAGGCCGCATCACGGTCAATGGCCGGCCCGCGGAAATCGGCCAGAAGATCGATCACAACGACCGTGTGCGCGTGGACGGCAAATCGGTTCATCTCACGCGCAAGGAAGAGCCGGTGCGCGTGCTGCTGTTCCGCAAGCGCGTCGGCGAACTGGTGACGCGCGACGACCCGGACGGTCGCAAGACCGTATTCCGCAAATTGCCGGAACTGGAAACCGGGCGCTGGATCGCGGTCGGCCGTCTCGACATCAACACTTCCGGCCTGCTGCTGATGACCAATTCCGGCGAACTCGCGCGCCGGCTCACGCATCCGAGTTTCGAGATCAGTCGCGAATACGCGGTGCGCGTGCTCGGTGAGTTGAGCGAAGAAGTCATCCAGCGTCTACTCAAGGGCGTGGAACTGGAAGACGGCGTCGCGCGCTTCGAGACGCTCAAGCGCGGCGCGGGCGAGGAACACGCCGAAGGCGAACGCACGAGCGCCAATCAATGGTGCACCGTGACTTTGCGCGAAGGCCGCAACCGCGAAGTGCGGCGGCTGTTCGAGTCGCAGGATTTGCAGGTGAGCCGCCTGATCCGCGTCAGCCACGGGCCGGTAGAACTCGGCCGCGGCATCAAGACCGGGAGCTATCGCGAGGCCACGCCGGCGGAAATCAAATCGCTGATGCAGGCTGTCGAGCTGGACGAACCGCTGCACGAAGCGAAGAAGAAGCCGGCTAAGAAAAGACCGGCCAAGTCCGCGCAGAGCGACGTGCGGCCGGCGAGGGAAAAACCGTTGCGGAGCCGGCGCCGAAAGTAGCGTGGCGGCGTGCTAAATTTTTTTATGAGATGAGTCGCTATCGCGCGACATGGCAAGTCAAATAATAAACAGGAGATTCATGCGCGAAACCACCCTGGCTTTATCGTTCATGCTGGCGCTCGCCGGCACATCATGCAGCAGCGACCGCGTGGTGCAGACCGCGCCCCTGCCGTCCACCTCGGCACCGACGCCGATCACGGAAAACACGCCGTTTCCGCAAACGTCTGTGGCACCGGGGAATGCGGCAGCGGCCGGCGCCGTGCCCAGCGACGCGGTGCCGGCAGAACTGCCGCCGCCTCCGCCGGTGCTGACCCGCGATGGCGCAGTCCTGCTGGGCCAGCCGCGGCCCAACGATCCGGATACGCAGCCCTTGCCCGACGGCACTCCGGTGCAGGTGGTGTCGCCGCTGACGAATTCCAGCGGCACTTGGTGGTACGTCAAGGTGAAAGGCATCGGCCCCGGCTGGATCGAGGAAAGCAAGCTCAACAATCCTCCTCCGCGTTTGCGCTGAGCCGGAAGACCGTTGCGTGGCCCGGTTTCAGAAACGCTTGCCGCTGACGCCTGCGCTGTCCGGGCCCAGCAGCCACAGCAGCACGGGCGTCGCGCTCTCCGGCGCCGGCACGTTTTCGATCACGTCGCCGGGAAAACCCTTGACGCGCAGGGCGGTCTGCAAAGGTCCGGGATTGAACGTGTTGATGCGCAGCGTGCTGACTGTTTCCAGTTCCTGCGCCCAGCTTGCCGCGAGCGCCTCGACGGCGGCTTTGGTGATGCCGTAAATGCCATTGAACGGTTTGGGCGCACGGCCGGCCGTATCTGAGACAAATACCACGGACGCATCGCCGCTCTTGCGCATCAGCGGCAGGCAATGCCGAGTGAGCGCGTAGGCGCCGGTGAGGTTGACCTGCAGCGCATCGACCCAGTCGCGCGGCTCGACATCTTCCATCGGCGAGAACGATTTGAAATGCACGGCACAGTGCACGATGCCGTCGAGCCGGCCGGTTTCGCGCTCCAGCGTCGCGGCGAGTTCGGCGTAGTCGTTCCACGAGGCGCCGCCGAGATTCAGCGGATAGATCGCAGGCGCCGGGCCGCCGGCCTGCTCGATGGCGTCATAGACGGCTTCGAGTTTTTTCACGGTGCGGCCAAGCAGCACGACGGTGGCGCCGTGACGCGCGCAGGCGAGGGCGGTGGCCCTGCCGAGGCCGTTACCCGCGCCGGTGACGAGGATGACGCGGTCTTTCAGCAGATCGCTTGCGGGCGCGTAATCCGCAGGCAGAGTGTCGGGCATTTTCTTGAGCTTCCGGATGGATATGACCACGACGGCAGCACCCGCTCTTGCGGATTTGCCTGCGCAGGTTGTTTATAAGTATTTAACTAATTTAAGTAATTACAATTTATTTAAACAGAAGCTTGCCTGCTTTCCAGCAGAGCGGGTGCCGACACGGCGTTCGCTTATTGATCCGGCCCGATGAAGTTTAAAGTTTCCGTTCGGGCTGAGCCTGTCGAAGCCCCTTCACCATTCGAC
>JBOICL010000267.1:0-2402 GCA_050740055.1 Stenotrophobium sp. | reverse complement strand
CGGCCGCACAGTTCAATTATTGCGCTCAAGAAACTCCAGCACGGACGCAGCGAACAACTCCGGCTTTTCGCAGTGCATGAAGTGCCCGGCGCCCTTCATCGTCACCAGTTCATAGCCCGCGCCGAAGCAGTAGTCCTGGTTCTCAAACATCTTCGCGCCGATGCAGCCATCGTCCGCGCCGCGGATCACGCGCGCCGGCACGGGCAGTTTGCTCGTGAGCAGGCTGAGCCCTTCGCGGCTGGCCAGCGTGGCCGGGAGGGCGCGGTAATAACTGAGCGCCGCAGTCAACCGTTGCGGATCGGAGAACGCAGCCTTGAGCGGTGCGAATGCGGCCTCGCCGAATTTCCAGTCCGGCGACCAGCGCTGAATTAACCGGCGCAGCCAGCGGAAATCGTCCGCCGTCACGCGCCGCTCGGCCACGCCGCGCAACTGGAAAAATCCCATGTAGCGCGAGCGGAACAACTGCGCCGGTGTCGGGTGCAGCAGGAAGCGCCGCAGATGCGGCACGGCGGCGGTGACGATGCCGCGCACGCGCTCCGGCCGCAGCGTCGCGGCGATGTAGGCGGTCGCGGCACCCCAGTCGTGGCCGACGATGTACGCCTGCTTTTCGCCGAAGGCTTCGATCAGAGCGATGGCGTCGCGCGCCAGCGTGGTGGTGCGGTAGTCGCCGTCGGGCGCAAGGCCGCTCGGCGCGTAGCCGCGTGTGAACGGCGCGACAGCGCGATAACCAGCGTCCGCCAGCGCGTGCAGCAGTGGCACGAAGCTCCACGCGGTATCGGGAAAGCCGTGCAGGCAGAGCACCAGCGGCCCCTGCCCGGCTTCGAGATAGGCGAATTCCAGGCCATTGGCCCCGATCCATCGGGGCAGGATGTTGCTGCCGGTCATTTGAGTTCCCACTTGCATGTGCCGCTTCTATTCTTACACTACGCGCGCTTCATTACCGAAGGGATGTTCCAATGAAAGACTGGCTGGCAAGACTGCATACCGCCGATCGCCTCATGGACGCGGCGCTGCCCATGCTCGGCCAACTGCTCGCCGCCATCGCGATTTTCCTGATCGGAAAATGGGTGGCCGAGTGGCTTATCAAGCTGGTGCGGCTGGCCATGCAGCGCGGGCGCATGGACGAGACGCTGGCGGATTTCCTCGGCAACGTGCTCTACGGTCTGGCGCTCACCATTGTCGTGATCTCCGCGCTGCACCAGTTGGGCGTGGACACCACCTCGGCAGCGGCGGTGCTCGGCGGCGCGGCGCTGGCCATTGGCCTGTCGCTGCAACAGCAACTGTCATCGCTGGCGGCGGGCGTGATCCTGATCATCTTCCGGCCGTTCAAGAAGGGCGATTACGTCGAGATCGGCGCAAGTGGCGCCACGGTCAAGGGCGTCGTCGAGGAAATCAAGATCGTGCACACGCGCCTGCGCACCGCCGACAACCGTGAAGTCATGGTGCCCAACTCCAGCATCACCACCAACACCATCATCAACTACTCGACACGCCAGTTGCGCCGCATCGAACTGGTGATCAACATCGGCTACGAGGCGGATCTGCGGCTGGCCAAGCAGGTGCTGCTGGAAATCCTCGACGGCGAGAAACAGGTGCTCAAGGACCCTGCGCCGCTGGTCGAGGTGAAGGATCTCAGCGCCAGTTCCGTGGACTTCAACGTCTGGGGCTGGGCCAAGACCGCGGACTACCAGAGCGTGCGCGCCAAGCTGCTGGAAACCATCAAGCTGCGCTTCGACCGCGAAGGCATCAACATGCCTTATCCGCAGATGGATCTGCATGTGAAACATCTGCCTGATGCGCCCAAATCCAACGCGCCCGCTCCTGTTAAATCGGTGACATGATTTGTTTTTAAATATTTAACTAATTAAATATTGATAAATATATTTAAACACTATTTTCTACGAACATCCAGAGAGCGGGTGGCGACAACGTGCACAGTTGGACATCTGCTGCTTCCGCGTACGCTTTGTTAGGCACCACCGAGCTTGCTCTTTAATGATGGTTTACCCGACCGTGCTACTAGCTCCCGAAGATTGTCTGGCATTACTTGGCCCCACATGAAGCCACACCCTGAGCAACCATAAATTTGTTGATGGATGGGAGCACCGAGCCGCCTGCGGAACCAGCTTAGTCCGTCTGGAATGAAGAAAAAGCCTACACGCTCATTTTTGGCAACAATTTTCCCGACGAACACCGTCGTGGCTCTGCACTTAGGACATAAAACATTTGTATCGGTCATGTGACGCATATCAAAGAAAGTTACCCGCGCGGCAGCGCGGAAGAACCCCTCTCCCAAAGTGAGAGAGATCGGGTAGTTACTTCAGATCACGCTTCGCGCCAATCCGCAGCCGCAGAGCATTCAGGCGAATGAAGCCCTCCGCATCCTTCTGGTTGTACGCACC
>JBOICL010000266.1:0-1966 GCA_050740055.1 Stenotrophobium sp. | reverse complement strand
CGATGACCGGCACTGAGAGGCCTCGCAGGATTGCAGGCAGAGACATGGATGAATGGATTGGAAAATGACGGCGGAAGTTTATTCGATCCAGTGACGTGGAATTGAATTGCCGAGACTGTCCATATCGCTCCATCCGGTGTAGAAAGGACAGGCGGCGCTGTGCGCAGGCCGCCACCGTTGTCATCGGCGTCAGATATTTCACCAGACTTTAAGGGAACCCCATGAGCAAAGGGATGGACAGCAAGAAAAGCGACAAGAAAAAACCGGCCAAGACCATGAAGGAGAAGAAAGCGGCGAAGCGCGAAAAGGAGAAGAGCCGCTAGCAGGAGTCCGTGCAGGCGGTCACGATGTTTGAAAGTTACGGCCGGTTGCGTCCCAGTTGGTCATGGCTGGAAACCCAGTCGCCGCGCAGCACCGCGCTGGAGAGCGAAGTCTCGCCCGCGAGCACGACGCCCGCGCAGATTTCCGCGAACTTGTCCGCGCCGCCCTTGCCGTAGCAGCCGAGCATGTCCAGGCATTCCTTCTGCGTGGCAAGGCCGGTGCCGCCGCCATAGGTCGCGACGATCAGCGAGGTGAGCGTGACTGACCAGTAGTAGTCGCCGTTACCCAGCAGTTGCACATAGGTGGTGGCGGCGTGCGATTCGGCGACGTTGGCGACATCCTGCCCGGTGGCGATGAACAGCGCCGTGAGGCCGTTCGCGGCGTGTGCGCCGTTGTTGGCCGAGCCCGCCATGAATGCGCCTGCCTGGGAAATCTGGCGCACGTAGAAAAGGTCTTTGGCGTCCACGCCCATAATGCGCTTGAGCACGTCGTTCTTGATCACCGCCTCGGCGACCACGCGCTTGCCGCGTGTCAGCAGTGTGTTGATCTGCGAATGCTTCTTGTCGGTGTCGATGTTGCCGGAGAGGATGAAGCGCGGATGGTCCGGATGTTGCCCGCGTATCCATTCGCAGGCGGCGATGGTGGCCTTGCCGACCATGTTTTGGCCTGCGGCGTCGCCGGTGGAATAGTTGAAGCGCAGGTAGCGCAGCGGGCCGATGGCGTACTGGCCGATGTGCTGGAGTCTGCCGATGCGGGTCGTGGTTTCCGCGGCTGCTTTGATCTCCTCGAAATGCGCAGTCACCCACGCGCCGAACTCGCGCGCCAGCAGCGCATCCTCGAAGATGAATACCGGCGAGCGTTGCATGTGCTGCTCGACCACGGTGGTTTTTACACCGCCGCATTCCGTGAGCAGGCGCATGCCGCGGTTGTAGCTCGCCACCAACGTGCCTTCGGTGGTCGCCATCGGCACGTAGAAATCGCCGCGTGCGTGTTCGCCGTTGATGCGCAGCGGCCCGGCAATACCGATCGGCACCTGCGCGACGCCGGTGAAGTTCTCGATGTTGCCAGGCAGCATGCCCGGATCGAAGGAATACTGGCCGACGTGCGCCAGTTCGGCGCCATTGTTGTTGCGCAGGAAATCGCGGCGCTGTGAGGCCATCTCGCGCGTGTAATCGTTGTCCTTGTCGCGCGGGATGCGCTTGCGCGCGCCGCCTGTTTCATCAGCAGTCATTAAGGTTTCACCCACGCTTACGGATCAGGCCGTCGTCGAGCAGTTGCGAGAAATGATCGGTCAGCGTCTGTTCCAGCGGCCGGTATTCGAGACCCAGTTCACGGCGGCTTTTGCTGCTGTCGAAATGCAGCGGATGGCCGACGTTGAGGCTTACGTACTTGCGCGTGAGTCCTGCCATCGGCGCCATCAGCCAGACCATGAACTTGGGCGCTTGAAAACGCGGGAACAGGTATTTGTTGCCAAAATTCTTGCGCAGCAGCCGTCCCATTTCCAGCGGCGTGGAGTCGGCGGCGCTGGTGGCGTGACGGCCCTTGGCGGCGGGCGTAAAGCCTGCCTTGATGTGCGCCTGCGCCACGTCGCGCACATCCACCACGCCCATCGGCAGATACGGCGCAGCGGGGAACATGGTGCCGT
>JBOICL010000265.1:0-3236 GCA_050740055.1 Stenotrophobium sp. | reverse complement strand
CCGGATACGCCCTGCTCGGGCGCGTCAACACGCCCGAAGACCTGCGCAAGCTGCCCGCCGAGGAACTGCCGCATCTGGCTGTGGAACTGCGCCGCTACCTGATCGAGACGCTTGGCCGCATCGGCGGGCATTTCGCCGCCAACCTCGGCACGGTGGAACTGTCGCTGGCCCTGCACCGTTGCCTCGATACGCCGCACGACCGGCTGGTCTGGGATGTCGGCCACCAGGCCTATCCGCACAAGATCCTCACCGGCCGCCGCGCGCGGCTGGAAACCATCCGCCGCCTCGGCGGACTGGCGCCGTTCTGCCTGCGCGCGGAAAGCGAGTACGACACCTTCGGCGTCGGTCATTCCAGCACTTCGATCTCCGCCGCCGCCGGTATGGCCGCAGCGGCAAAAATCAAGGGCGAGCAGCGCCGCGTGGTCGCGGTCATCGGCGACGGCGGCATGACCGCGGGCATGGCTTTTGAGGCGCTCAACCACGCCGGGCATCTGAATCTCGACCTGCTGGTGATCTACAACGACAACGACATGTCGATCTCCGAAAACGTCGGCGCGCTGCGCGACCACTCGGCGCGACTGATGAAGAAGCTGGCGATGGCGCAGGCGCCGCATCACCTGCGCGCGCCGCAAACCGCGCACGAGAACGAGGCGCATCTGGACAATCCCGGCGCGCTGTTCGAGACCTTCGGTTTCAATTACCGCGGCCCCATCGACGGTCACGACCTCGACGCGCTGATATGCAATCTGACCGCGCTGCGCGACGCCAAAGGCCCGCAGTTGCTGCACATCGTCACCACCAAGGGCAAGGGCTTCGAGCCAGCCGAAGCAGACCCGATCAAGTACCACGGCGTGACCCAGTTCGACCCGGTCACCGGCGCGTTTCCCGCCAGGAAATCGGGCGGCAAGCCCAGCTATACGCAGGTGTTCGGCGACTGGCTCTGCGCCGCAGCGGCACAGGATGACAAGGTCGTCGGCATCACGCCGGCGATGCGCGAAGGCTCCGGCCTGGTCGAGTTCTCGCAGAAATTCCCCGCGCGTTATTTCGATGTCGGCATCGCCGAGCAACATGCGGTGACGCTGGGCGCGGGCATGGCCTGCGAAGGCATGAAGCCGGTGGTGGCGATCTACTCCACTTTCCTGCAGCGCGGCTACGACCAGTTGATTCACGATGTCGCGATCCAGAATCTGCCGGTGCTGTTCGCGCTCGACCGCGGCGGACTGGTCGGCGCCGACGGCGCGACGCATCACGGCGCCTTCGACCTCGCCTACCTGCGCTGCATCCCCAACCTGGTGGTGATGACGCCCTCCGATGAGAACGAGTGCAGCCGCATGCTTACCACCGGCCTGCACATCGCCGGCCCCAGCGCGGTGCGCTATCCGCGCGGCACGGGCACCGGCGTCGAGATCGAATCAGAGCCCAAGCCGCTGGCGATCGGCAAGGCACGCATCGTGCGCGAGGCACGCGGTCGCCGCCGTCCGCGCGTCGCCATTCTCGCCTTCGGCTGCATGGTGCAGCCTGCGCTGGAAGCCGCCGAAATCATCGACGCGGTGGTCGCCGACATGCGCTTCGTCAAGCCGCTCGACACGGCGATGATCCACGACCTCGCCAACGAGAACGACCTGCTGGTCACGGTGGAAGACAACGTCCGGCACGGCGGCGCCGGCAGCGCGGTCAACGAGGTGCTGATGGCGCAGCATCTGACCGTGCCGGTGCTCAACCTCGGCCTGCCCGATCACTTCGTCGAGCACGGCACGCGCGAGGAGCTGATGACACTGATCGGCCTCGACGGCCAGGGCATCCTGCGCAGCATCCAGAAACGCCTGCGCGCGAAGGACCTTGACGAGTCCATCATCAACAAACGTATCGGCTAGAGAAAATCGGGGTCAGAACCCAATTAACTTATCGTTCGCTGACATGCACCAACTGCTGCAGCCGGTTAATTGGATTCTGACCCCGATTTTCCGAACCAGCGCAGGCGTTCGCGCAGTTTCACCACCTCGCCGACGATGACCAGGCTGGCGCCGCTGACACCGGCTTCGGTGACTTTCCCTGAGAGATCCGACAGAGTCGCCACGACCACGCACTGCGCGGGCGAGGTGCCCTCCTCTACCAGTGCGGCCGGCCAGTCCGGCGGCAGGCCGTGCGCTATGAGCTGTTCGCATAGGTGCGGCAACGTGTGCAGGCCCATGTAGATCACCACGGTCTGGCCGGGCCGCGCCAGCATGTCCCAGTTCAGCGTCAGCGTGCCGTCGGCACGCGCGTGCCCGGTGACGAAGACGCAGGCCTGCGCGTAATCGCGGTGCGTGAGCGGAATGCCGGCGTAGGCGGCGCAGCCGCTGGCGGCGGTGATGCCCGGCACCACCTGGAAGGCCACGCCATGCGCGGACAAGGTCTCGATCTCCTCGCCGCCGCGGCCGAAGATGAAAGGATCGCCGCCCTTGAGCCGCAGCACGCGCTTGCCGGCTTGCGCGAGGCGTACCAGCTCCTGGTTGATTTCGTCCTGCGGCACCGTATGGCGGTTGCGCTTCTTGCCGACGAAGATGCGCTCGGCCTCGCGCCGCACCAGTTCCATGATCGCCGGCGAAACGAGACGGTCGTAGAGCACAACATCCGCCTGCTGCATCAGGCGCAGCGCGCGGAAGGTCAGCAGATCGGGATCGCCCGGCCCGGCGCCGACCAGATACACTTCGCCCTGCGCCGCGGCTCCGCTGACGATGCGTTCCAGTTCGCGTTCGGCGCCGGATTCGTCGCCGGACAGCAGGCGCTCGGCGCCCGCGCCATCCATAAAGGTTTCCCAGAGTCCGCGCCGCGCCGCCTGCGGCTGCGTGTCCTTGATGTGGCCGCGCATGCGGCCCATGAACGCGGCGATGCGGCCGTAGTGAGCGGGCAGCAGGGTTTCGAGTTTTTCGCGCAGCCGCCGCGCCAGCACCGGCGCGGCGCCGCCGGTGGAAATCGCGATCTGCACCGGCGCGCGATGGATGATCGCGGGCGTGATAAAACTGCTCGGCTCCGGATCGTCCACCACGTTGACCGGGATGCCGCGCGCATCGGCGGCAACGGCCACGGCACGATTGAGCTGGCGGTCGGAAGTCGCGGCTATCGCCAGGCGGCAGCCGTCGAGCTGCGCTGGCTCGAATTCCGCCGCGCAATACGCCAGCTCACCAGCGTCGCGCAGCGCCTGCAATTCCGCGTGCAGTTCGCGCGCGGCGACGCGGATCTGTGCGCCGGCTGTC
>JBOICL010000264.1:0-4596 GCA_050740055.1 Stenotrophobium sp. | reverse complement strand
GTTTCCGACCATCGGGCAGAGCGTTAACAACGGTCTCGACATGCGCGTACCGCTGTACCTCAACCTCGCACCCAACTACGACGCCACCCTCACGCCGCGCTACATGTCCAAGCGCGGCACCCAGCTTGATACCGCCTTCCGCTACCTGTTCACGCAGAGCGAGGGCAACCTCGACTACCAGTACCTGCGCGACGACCGCAGCATCGGCGAGCCGCGGCGACTGCTCGAATTCGACCACCAGGGCCTGATCAACAGCCGCCTCGCGGCGAAGGTGAATTTCACCGATGTCAGCGACCCCAACTACTTCAGCGACCTCGGTACTGGCGTCGATGCCAGCACTCTGTCCTATCTCGACCGCAGCGCGAGCCTCATCTACCAGGCGCCGATCGCCTACACCATCTCCGGCGCGGTGCAGAACTACCAGTCGCTGGACAGCACCATCCTGCCGTCCAACCAGCCCTATCGGCGCCTGCCGCAACTGCGCATCGACGCGCTCAGCCCCGGCAGCCTCTACAACACCCGCCTCGGATTTGCCGGCGAATACGACAACTTCGTGCGCCCCGGATCGGTCGATGGCCAGCGCGTCGATGTGCAGCCCTACCTGCGCTTCGAGCGCGACAACATCGACTGGTTCGGCTCCAGCCAGCTCGACTTCCGCTACACCGGCTATCAGCTCAGCAACGCCGCACCCGGCCTGACGTCCAGACCCTCGCGCGCGCTGCCGGTGTTCAGCGCCGGCGGCGGACTGCGCTTCGAACGCCTCACCGGCGGCGGCGACCTGCAGACGCTGGAGCCGCAGCTCGGCTATCTCTACGTGCCCTATCGCGACCAGGACGCGCTGCCGGTGTTCGACAGCGGCGAGCCGGATTTCGACAACACGCAACTGTTCGCGCGCAACCGTTTCTACGGCGCCGACCGCGTCTCCGACGCGAACCACGCCGTCGCCGCCCTCACCTCGCGCCTGCTCGACCCCAGCACCGGCTATGTCTGGCTCACCGGCAGCATCGGCCAGATCTACCGCTTCGTAGCGCCGCGCGTGACGCTGCCGGGCCTGACCGCTCCGGCGGAAGGCGCCACCGACTTCATCGCCAGCCTCGACTATCGCCTGTCCGATCACTGGGTCACCTCCAGCGATCTGCAATGGTCGCCGGTGGACCACAAGTTCAACCGCAACGAATTCGCGCTGCACTACAGCGGTAACGGCCGCCGTCTCGACCTCGCCTACCACTACCGCCAGAGCGTGCTCGAACAGACCGACGCGATCCTGTCCACGCCGGTCTACGGGCCGTGGCGCACCGCCGCGCGCTGGCGCTATTCGATCGCCGACCACCGCACGCTAGAAAGCCTGATCGGCGTCGAATACGAAACCTGCTGCTGGGCGCTGCGCACCTCGTACCGCCGCTATATCGCCAACATCAACGGTCAGTACAACAGCGGCATCTACCTCCAGCTCGAACTCAAGGGGCTCAGCCGCATCGGCAGCGGCTTCGACGGCCTGCTGCCGCTGGACCAGACGCTGCCGCCGGAAAAATAGCCCACCCGCTCTGGCCTTTGCGCGGGAATAAAAGTTTTAATTTATAATAAATAATTTATTTTAGTCAATATAAAATAACTAAACATTCAGCGAATTCCCTTGGAGCGGGTGAG
This sequence comes from Stenotrophobium sp., assembly GCA_050740055.1. Classification (GTDB taxonomy): domain Bacteria; phylum Pseudomonadota; class Gammaproteobacteria; order Nevskiales; family Nevskiaceae; genus Stenotrophobium. The sequence goes on along the minus strand of JBOICL010000264.1, from coordinate 2,949 downwards.
CCTCACATCCTGCGGAACCTCCCAGCGCGCACGGCGTCTCAGCCTCGCGGCACAGCATGCTACCCTTGCACTTCACCGTCTCTTTCCGTCCCATGAAAAAACTCTTTCCCCGGCTGCTCGCCGCAGTCCTGCTGAGCTTTACGGCCGCCGCCGGCGCGGCCCAGACCCTCGACCGCATCATCGCCGTGGTCAACGACGGCGTGATCCTGCAAAGCGATCTCGACAGCGCCATCGCCCAGGCGCAGACGGAACTCAAGCAGCGCAACATCGCCGATCCGCCCGCCGAAGTCCTGCGTGCGCAGGTGCTCGAACACCTGATCCTGGAAAAAGTCCAGACCGAACGCGCCGCCGAGGCCGGCATCCGCGTCGATGACCGCGAACTCAACGACGTGCTCACCGGCATCGCCCAGCGCAACGGCATGACGCTCGCCGCCTTCGCCAACGAGGTGAAGAAGGAAGGCATCGACTACCTCGCCATGCGCGAACAGATCCGCGACCAGGTGCTGGTCAGCCGCCTGCGCCAGAAGGAAGTCGAGAGCCGCATCGTCGTCACCGACCAGGACGTGGACCAATTCCTCACCGCGCAGGGGCCGGAAAACAACACCGAATACCGCCTTTCGCACATCCTCGTCGCGGTGCCCGACGGCGCCAGCCCGCAGGTGCGCGCCAAGGCCAAGGCGCGCGCCGAGGACCTGCTCAAGCAGATCCGCGGCGGCGCCGATTTCGCGCAGGTCGCCATCGCCCATTCCGAGGGCCAGCAGGCGCTGAGCGGCGGCGATCTCGACTGGCGCAAGGCCGCCGACCTGCCACCTCTGTTCGCCGACGCCGCCGCCAAGCTCAAAAAGGGCGAGGTCAGCGATGTCATCGAGGCGGCCAGCGGCTACCACATCATCAAGCTCACCGACGAGCGCGGCGGCGACAGCCGCCAGACCGTCACCGAGACCCACGCGCGCCACATCCTCATCACTACCAACGCGATCCGCAGCGAAGACCAGGCCCGCGCGCTGGCGCGCGACCTCTACGACCAGCTCAAGAAGGGTGCGGATTTCGTCAAGCTCGCGGAAAAATACTCCGACGATCCCGGCTCCAAGAACAGCGGCGGCGACCTCGGCTGGCAGCCGCCCGGCGTATTCGCGCCGGAATTCCAGAGCCACCTCGACCAGCTCAAACCCGGCGAGATCAGCCCGCCGTTCCACACCAAGTTTGGCTGGCACATCGCCAGCGTCTTCGACCGCCGCACGCGCGACATCACCGAGGACTCGCGCCGCGCCCGCGCGCGCGAAGCTATCACGCAGCGCAAGACCGCAGAGGAAACCGACTCCTGGCTGCGCCGCCTGCGCGATGAAGCCTACGTCGAGTACCGCGAAAAATCCGACGCGGATGCGGCGGCCGCAGCCAAGTCCTGAGACGTGAGACGTGACACGTGAGACGGCCGTAAAGCGTCTGCTCATCACACCCGGCGAACCCGCCGGCATTGGGCCGGACATTGTCATTGGCATCGCCCAGTCCACGCATGACGCCGAACTGGTCGCGGTCTGCGATCCACATTTACTGCACGACCGCGCGCGGCTGCTGAACCTGTCGCTGCATATCGAAACCGCCGATCTCGGTGCCACGCCCCGAGCGCATGTTCCAGGCCATCTGCGAGTGCTGCCCGCGCCGCTGGGCGCATCCGCTGTTGCCGGCACACTCGATGTCCGCAACGCCCGCTACGTTCTAGATACGCTCAGCCTCGCCGCCCACACCTGCCTGAACGGCCAGGCGCAGGCGCTGGTCACCGGCCCGGTGCAAAAAAGCGTGATCAACGACGCCGGCATCGCCTTCTCCGGCCACACCGAATTCCTCGCCGCGCTCACCGGCGCCGCGATGCCGGTGATGATGCTCACGGCGGGCGCGCTTCGCGTAGCGCTCGCCACCACCCATCTGCCGCTGAAGGACATGCCCGCGGCGATCACGCCGCAAACGCTCACGTCCGTGCTGCGCGTGCTGCACCACGACCTACGCAGGCGTTTCGGCATCGCGCAGCCGCGCATCCTCTGCTGCGGACTCAATCCGCATGCTGGCGAGAGCGGCCACCTGGGTCGCGAGGAAATCGAAATCATCGTGCCCGTGCTCGACACGCTGCGCGCGGAGGGCATGGACCTGCGCGGGCCGCTGCCGGCGGACACCCTGTTCACGCCCAAGTATCTTGACGATGCCGACGCCGTGCTCGCGATGTATCACGACCAGGGCCTGCCGGTGCTGAAATACGCCGGCTTCGGCGAAGCGGTGAACATCACACTCGGCCTGCCCATCATCCGCACCTCTGTTGATCACGGCACCGCGCTGGAGCTGGCCGGCAGCGGCCGCGCGGACGCGGGCAGCCTGCGCGCGGCCATCGCGATGGCCCTGCAACTGGCCCGGCATATCCCCGCATGAACACGCCGCAGGCCAAGAAGCGCTTCGGCCAGAATTTCCTGCACGATCCAAGCGTCATCGAACGCATCATCCGCAGCATCAATCCGAAACCTGATGACACGCTGATCGAAATCGGCCCCGGCCTCGGCGCGCTGACCGCGCCGCTGCTGCACCGCGTGAGTCGCCTGCGCGTGATCGAGATCGACCGCGACATGGGTGCGCACCTGCGCGAGCACTTCAGCACGCAGGCCGGCCTCGAAATCATCATGGCCGACGCGCTCAAGGTGGACTACGCCGCGCTCGCACCTGCTGGCGGCAAGCTCAGGCTCATCGGCAACCTGCCCTACAACATTTCCACGCCGCTGCTGTTTCATCTGCTCGGCTACGCAGACCACATTGCCGACATGCACTTCATGCTGCAAAAGGAAGTGGTGGACCGCATGTGCGCCGCGCCCGGCGAGGAGGATTACGGACGCCTCACCGTCGCGCTGGCCGCACGCGCCGAAGTCGCGAAACTCTTCGTCGTCGGCCCCGGCGCATTCAATCCCGCGC
>JBOICL010000263.1:0-1664 GCA_050740055.1 Stenotrophobium sp. | reverse complement strand
GATAACGGCAAATATCACGCCGTAGTTGAACAGCAGGATGGCGGCGACCATCGCGATTTCCAGCAGCGTCGGCAGGATGTTGAACAGCATGAAACGCAGCAGGAAATTGATGCCGGAAACGCCGCGCTCGATGTCGCGCGAGAGGCCGCCGGTGCGGCGCGTGAGATGGAATTCCAGGTCCAGCCGGTGCAGGTGCTCGAATACCTTGAGCGCCGCACGGCGCTGCGCGCGTTCGGCGACGCGGCCGAAAATCATGTCGCGCAGTTCGCCGAAAATCACGTTGATGAAACGCAGGCCACCGTAGGCCAGCAGCAGGCCCAGCGGCACCACCACCAGCGCGTGCTTGCCGCTGAGCGCATCGACCAGGCGCTTCATCAGCATCGGCAACGTGACGCCGGCGACCTTGGCGCCGATTAAGCAGGCCATCGCCAGCACCACGCGCAGGGGGAATTCGCGCAGGTAAGGCCACAGCGTGCGAATCACGCGCCAGTCGGGTGGCGCGGCATTGGGGACTTCGAGCTGGCGGGAGGGGCGCAAGTTTGGATCACGGTGGACAAAAGCAGCGGCTATTGTCACCGCCGCAGGTTTGCGCCGCTATGGTTCTCGATTCTGCCGCAGTAGGCGCTCACCCGCTCTGTCGCTTTTGGCTAGACAGATTGTTTATTTATACTGATTTAAATACGAATAATTCAACATATAAAAACAGCATGCTCCGCTCTTTAGGCAAGAGCGGGTGATGCCTTGCTAGACATGCTCAGCCTCACGCCCTGCCAAAACCCATGCCGTAGCGATGCAAGCCGCGATGGCAATGGACATGACTTCCGGAACAACAAACAAAAACTTAAATGCAACAATGCCGCTGACCAGATAAGAGGCCAACAGCGTAAGCATGATGGGGCGAACCTGCTGTGCAGAAGACTTTGCGATTGAGGCGACTTGCCAGAGCACGAAAGCCTGCGCAAATAGGTAGATGGAAATGATGAGGCCAAAGCCAAAATAGAAATCCCAATAGGTGCGACTGGCGCCCATTACTGTGAACTGAAGTGACTTCATCGAATTGATCAGGGCTGTTTCTGCAACACCCAACGCAGGGGTCCACGGGCCGCCGAGCGAATGGCCGGCGCCGAAGACGAAACCAATGATTGCAGCGATGCGGAGGAACAGGGATGCTTTCATGGAAGTTTAATGAGTGCCTGACGCGAAATAGGCATCATCAACCCGCGCTCAACCCGGCCGCGTGGATGAAGCCGATAAAGGGCTGCGGATAGATGCCCAGGAGCAGCATCAGCAGCATCAGCGCGACCACCATGTAGCCGCCCGCCTGCTGCGCCCAGTTCAGCGGCGCGGAGAAGCGGCGGCGTTCGGGATCGAGCAGGAACAGCGTGATCATCAGACGCAGGTAGTAGTAGAGGCCGATGCTGCTGCCTACGACCAGCACGCCCATCAGCAGCCACAGCCGCGAATCGACGCCCGCGGCGACGATGTAGAACTTGCCGATGAAGCCGGCGGTGAGCGGGATGCCGGCCAGCGACAGCATGGACACGGTCATGATCGAGGTGAGATAGGGCCGGCGCCAGAACAGGCCGCGGTAGTCGTATATCTGGGTCGCGTCGCGGTCGCCATAGGGGCTGGACATCAGCGTGATGACGCCGAAGGCGCTGAGC
>JBOICL010000262.1:0-1158 GCA_050740055.1 Stenotrophobium sp. | reverse complement strand
CGCCCTTGTCGTTGGTGAGGGTGTAGTGGATGCGCGCGACGCGCTGGCTGGCGATTTCCATGATGAGGGCCGGTTTTTAAGGGCGCACATGCTAACCCGGAATCTGCCGCGGTCGCTATTTCATCTGCGCATTGCGGCCACCCGCTCTGCTGGTTTGACGTGGGAGGAATGTGCTAATATATTTATATATTATATCAATAGTTAATAATATATCTCTTATGAGATGCTGTTTTGTGCAAGAGCGGGTACTGCAAAACAGGGTTCGCCGCATCGCCGCACACTCCGCGCGGGCATGGCAATGAGCTTTGCGCGCCCTGTGCAATGCAGCACAATCGGCTAGACTTCGCTGCCCCGGATTTGGCCGCGAAGATGCCGCGCGGCGGATGTCGCGGCAGCCGCCTGATCCGGTCCGCGATCGCGGCGCGCTCCGGGTGACAGCCCACTATCGATTTTGCAGCTTGGGAGCATTTATGGCAGTGAAAATTGCCGTGCTGAAGGAAACACGGACCCACGAAAAGCGCGTCGCCATGGTGCCGGCGGTGGCGGATAAGCTGGCCAAGCTGGGCGCGGAAATCTCCATGCAGTCCGGCGCCGGTCTGGGTGTGAAGCTCGCCGACGCCGCGTTCAAGAACGTGAATTTCGTCGCTAATCCGCAGGGGCTGGTGAGCGATGCCGACGTGGTACTGTCGGTGCAGCCACCCAGCGCCGACATCGTCGATGCGATGAAGGACGGCGCGATCCTGATGTGCTTCGTCTATGCGCACAAGGAGCCGCTCCTGGTGAAGCTGATGCGCGACAAGAAGATCACCTGCTTTGCGATGGAGCTGGTGCCGCGCATCACTCGCGCGCAGGCGATGGACGCGCTCTCCAGCCAGGCCGCGCTGGCCGGCTACTACGGCGCCCTGCTCGGCGCGACCAGCCTCGCGCGCATCCTGCCGATGATGACCACGGCGGTCGGCTCGATCCGTCCGGCCAAGACGCTGGTGATGGGCCTGGGCGTCGCCGGCCTGCAGGCGCTGGCCACCGCGCGCCGCCTCGGCGCTATGGTGGAAGGCTATGACGTGCGCCCCGAAACCAAGGAACAGGCCGAGTCGCTGGGCGCGAAGTTTGTCGATACCGGCGTCGATGCGCGCGGCACCGGCGGTTACGCCCGTGAGT
>JBOICL010000261.1:0-5745 GCA_050740055.1 Stenotrophobium sp. | reverse complement strand
GGCGATGGACTTGTCCGCCAGCAGGCGCGAGACATTCGCCAGCAGTTCGATGCTCTGCAACAGGTTATGGGCGATGACCGGCAGCATCACGTTGAGCTGGAAATTGCCGGCTTGCGCGGCGACGGTGATGGTGGCGTCGTTGCCGATAACCTGTGCCGCAACCATGCAGGCGGCTTCCGGAATCACCGGGTTGACCTTGCCCGGCATGATTGAAGAGCCGGGCTGCAAGGCCTGCAATTCAATCTCACCCAGGCCAGCCAGCGGCCCGGAGTTCATCCAGCGCAGGTCGTTAGCGATCTTCATCAGCGAGCAGGCCAACACCTTGAGTTGGCCGGACAGTTCAGCGGACGCGTCCTGCGACGACATGCTCTCGAAATAGTTGGGGCTGGCGCGGAAGCGGATACCGGTGCGCCTGGACAAGTCGGCGGCGAACCGGCGCGCAAACTGCGGATGCACGTTGATGCCGGTGCCGACCGCGCTGCCGCCCTGCGCCAGTGCCTGGATGCGCGGCAGCACCGATTGCAGGCGCGCAATATCGTTGCGGATCTGCTGCGCCCAGCCGCCCAGTTCCTGGTCGAAGCGCAGTGGCATGGCGTCCATCAGGTGCGTGCGGCCAGTCTTGGTCAATTTGGCCAAACTTTTGCCCTTGCGCTCAATGGTCCCCGCCAGATGTTTCAACGCTGGCTGCAACTGCTCGTGCACCATCAGGCTAGCCGCGACATGGATCGCGGTCGGGATCACGTCATTCGACGACTGGCCATAGTTGACGTGATCGTTCGGGTGCACCGCGCGCCGCGCCTTGCGCGTAGCCAGGTGCGCAATAACCTCGTTGGCGTTCATGTTGGACGAGGTGCCGGAACCGGTCTGGAACACGTCCACCGGAAATTGCGCGTCGTAACAGCCTTCCGCGACGTCCAGGGCCGCTGTCACAATCGCCTGCGCCAGCTTTGGCGGAATCAGCTTCAGATCGGCGTTGACCGTCGCGGCGCTGGCCTTGATCAGCCCCAGTGCGCGCATGAATGACCTCGGCATGGTCAACCCGGATACCGGGAAATTCTCCACGGCACGCTGCGTTTGCGCCCCCCAGAGGGCGTCCGCGGGCACGCGGAGTTCACCCATGCTGTCGCGCTCGATGCGGTCTGTCGTCATGGCCTGATTCTGCGCTCCCTCAATTAAAAGTAAAATGCGCCTCGCACCGAACACATTTGACCCGCGCACTCACGAATGAACCTGACCTCGCTTTCCGCCATTTCCCCCATCGACGGCCGCTACGCGGTCAAGACCGTCGCCCTGCGCGAAATCTTCAGCGAATACGGCCTCATGCGCTATCGCGTGCTGGCGGAAATTCGCTGGCTGGAAACGCTAGCGGCCCACGACGGCATTCCTGAAGTGAAATCACTGTCGGCCACCGCGCACGAGAAACTGCAAAAGATCGCCGATGGCTTCGATCTCAACGAAGCGCAGCGCGTGAAAGCCATTGAGGAAACGACCAACCACGACGTCAAGGCGGTCGAGTATTACCTCAAGGAAAAAATCAATCACCACGCGGAACTGGCCAGCATCAAGGAGTTCATCCACTTCGCCTGCACCTCGGAGGACATGAATAATCTTGCGCATGGCCTGATGCTCAAGGACGCGCGTGAGAAGGTGCTGCTGCCCGCGATCGATCACCTGATCCAGATGCTAGCCGGCCTGTCCCGCTCCTATGCCGAACAGCCGATGCTGGCGCGCACCCACGGCCAGCCGGCCTCGCCGACTACGCTGGGCAAGGAGATGGTGGTGTTCGTGCAGCGTCTGCTGCGTCAGCGCGAACAGTTCGCGTCGGTGCAAATTCTCGGCAAGGCCAATGGCGCAGTCGGCAACTGGAACGCGCACCTGGCCGCCTATCCGCAGATCGACTGGGTGGCGTTTTCCGCGAAGTTCATCGCCGGGCTTGGACTCGCGCAGAGTCCCGCGACCACGCAGATCGAGCCGCACGATTACATCGCGGAATATTTCCATGCGCTGAGCCGCATCAACACCATCCTGATCGGCTTTAGCCGCGACATCTGGGGCTATGTCTCGGTCGGCTATTTCAAGCAGCGCACCGTAGCCGGCGAAGTCGGCAGCTCGACCATGCCGCACAAGGTCAATCCCATCGATTTCGAGAACGCTGAAGGCAATCTCGGCATCGCCAATGCGATCCTCCAGCATCTCGCTGAGAAACTGCCGATCTCGCGCTGGCAGCGCGATCTCACCGACTCCACCGTGCTGCGCAACCTCGGCGTCGGCGTCGCGCATAGTGTGGTCGCCTACCAGTCGCTGCAAAAGGGTATCGGCAAGCTCGAAGCCGACGCCTGGCGCATGGGCCAGGACCTCGAAGCCAACTGGGAAGTGCTGGGCGAAGCGATCCAGACCGTGATGCGCCGCTACGGTTTGCCAGAACCCTACGAGCAACTCAAGCGCCTCACACGCGGTCAGAAAATCGGCCGTGACGCGATACGCAGCTTCGTGCAGTCGCTGGAGCTGCCGGAAGCGGACAAGCAGCGCCTACTGGAGATGACGCCCGCGACCTATACCGGCAACGCCCTGCAGCAGGCCAAGGATCTGTAATGGACCCCGCCGCGCCGCAGGAACCCACCAGCGAAACGGCCACCGGCGCCGCCGGATTCCTCGCCTGCGCTGTGCGCGCTGCGCAGGCAGCGCAAATGCAAATCTCCGTCCTCAGCGTGAATCTCGACCGCCGCATCTACGGCAGCGAGGAGTTCATCGCGCCAGTCACGGCATTTTTACTGCGGCATGAACGGGCGCGGCTGCGCGTACTGCTGTGCGCGCCGGACATCACTATGAAATCCGGACACCGACTGGTGGAACTGGGGCGCAGGCTATCGAGCCGCATCGAATTCCGCGAACTGCTGCCAGAACGCCGTGCATCCGAGCGCGAACTGCTGATCGTGGACGAATCCGCCGTGCTGCTGCGCGAGTCCGTCCTGGACGTGGACGCGCGCTACTGGCTGCAGGCGCCACTTCTCGCGCGCGAGCGGCTGCGGGAATTCGAGACTATGTGGCAGGAGTCGCCGCCCGCTTCGGAATTGCGCAGCCTCGGACTCTAAGGCACACCGCTTTGGCGGGGTCCAGCCCCGCCCCGCCCGTTCGCCGGGCAAGGACTGCCACTGGCAGTCCTAGAAATCCCGGTATCACTCCCCCGGCCTGATCACTTCCCGCGCGCGTATCCATTCGCGCACGTGCTCCGGCAGCGGCTGCGTCTTCTGGTTCACGTAATCGAACCAGACCAGAACGCCGCGCGTCACCGCGACCAGTTTGTCGCCGTTAAACATGCCGCCCAGCGTACTCATGCTGCTGCGCCCCAGCTTGGCTATGCGCAGGCCGATGGCGAGTTCGGCAGGGTGGTGCAGTTGCGCGAGAAAATCGCACTCAATGTGCGCGAGGATCATGCCCTGTTCTTTCCAGAAGCCCGGCTCCCGGCCAAACAACGGGTCGAAATACGCCAGCCGCGCACTCTCGTCGTAAGTGAAAAACTTGGCGTTGTTCACATGGCCGATCAGGTCCTGGTCGCCCCAGCGCGTGGGCATGCGCAGGACGTGGGCGAAGTCAGCGAGCTTGATGTCGTTCATGGTCGGAAGCCTGGATTTGCAGCCGCAGTTGGGAAAATTCGAGTATCCGGAGTTTGCGTGCATCCGTGGCCTGCGGCCATTCCGCGATTTCCGCGAGGCTGCGGCCACAGCCCTCGCAGACCTGCGCGGCGTCGAGACGGCAGACCTGGATGCAGGGCGAAGCGATGTCCTTACCGGAACTCATGATGGAATACGCACAGCGGCGTGAATTCATCCGCGGTCGCTGCCACCCGCTCTGAGTGTTTCGAGATCGAACGATGTGTTAATATATTGATATTATTTAATATAAGTCAATAATAGAGAACAGCTTTGGACTCTAAGCCAGCAAGAGCGGGTAAGGTCGCAATCGGCTGGATAGCGCAATGTAAATCATCCAAAAGCAAAACGGCCGCGCCATGATTGCTCAGGGCGCGGCCGCATTCACATCAAATCACTTGTGCGTGATCTTGAACTCAACGCGGCGGTTCTGCCCGCGGCCTTCGGCTGACTTGTTACTCTGCTTGGGCTCAGCCTCGCCGTAACCCATGGTTGTCATGCGATCCGCTTCGACGCCCTTGGAGATCAGGTACTGGCGCACGGATTCGGCGCGCTCCTTCGACAGCTTGAGGTTGTAGTCTTTGCTGCCGCTGCTGTCGGTGTAGCCGCTGATCTCGACCTTGAGATTCTTCTGGCCGTTGAGACCGCGAGCGGCGCCGTCGAGGATGGTCTTGGAGGCATCGGTCAGCGTCGCGGCATTCAGATCGAACTGCACTTCCGGCAGGCTGATGACCTGATCGACCGCGCAGCCGTTGGCGTCCACCTTCAGGCCCTTCTGCGTATTCGGGCAGAGGTCTAGGCTGTCTGGCACGCCGTCGCCATCGCTGTCCTGTTCCGCGTTGTTGAGCGGGCAGCCGGTGGCGTCCACCTTCACGCCCGGCGGTGTGCCGGGGCACAGGTCCTTGTAGTCCGGCACGCCGTCATGATCGGAGTCGGCGGTGCAGTCGGTACGCATGCCCTGCAGGTCAACCACGGCGACTTCGCAGGTGGTGCGCGCGTTGTTCATGAGGTGGAATTCCTCGAACAGCGGCGTCAGCGGGATCTGCAAACCGACCATCAGGCGGTAATCGACCAGGACATTCTGGCCGGGCACCGACTTGCGGTTCTGCTGCAGCTGCGCCAGCGCTTCGGTGCGCACCGACATGCCGAACCAGGGCAGCGGGAACAGCAGACCGCCGCCGGCATCGACCGCTGGATGAAACTTGCGGCTGCCGCGCACGTCTTCACGCGCCGCGCCCAGGCCCGCGAGGGCGAAGGGCTGGAACTTGGGCAGGTACTTGCCGGTGAAATCGCCGCTCCAGCCGAACATGCCGAAGTCGTGCACAAGGTTGAACATCAGCGCCTGCTGGTAGTCCTTGCTGCCGTCGATGTCACGCTTGCGGCCGGCGGCGTAGAAACTGCCTTCCAGCGAGGTGTTCGGCAGGTAGAACGCCTGCGGCAGGAAGGACAGCGGCAGGCCGAACGTCAACTGGTAACCGTTGCCCTCGGCCGAGTGGCGTTCGTGATCGGGAATTACTTCCCTGGCGTACTGAGCCGCCACATAGGGCGAATCCGCATTGGAATCGGTGACGGGAGCGGCATTGTCCGCCTGCGCCTGTCCCACCGAAAAAATCCCCAGCAACACGCCCAGTGACAAAGCTCCCCTTAGCTTCATGCTCATGATGTCGTTCCCTCGTGTGTGAAGTAAAAGCGATTATTCTTCAAAACTTGCGCGAATTTACTGGATTTGCGGCGCCAGCGCCAACCGGAAAATTAGCTCATGCCAGTGCCCGCGCGCATTCCGCCACCAGTTCCGGCCCGCGGTAGATGAAACCGGTGAAAATCTGTACCAGATCCGCGCCCGCCTCGCGCTTGGCGCGCGCATGTTCGCCGCGGGTGATGCCGCCCACGCCGATCAGGATGAAATCCGGGCCGGTGGCGGCGCGCAGCTTGCGCAAAGTGCCGTCCGCCAGCTCCCGCAGCGGCGCGCCCGACAGGCCGCCCTGCTCTACCGCCAGCGGCTCGCGTTCGAGTCCGGGCCTGGTCACCGTGGTGTTGGTGGCAATCAGGCCATCAATGCCATGTTTCAGCGCCGCTGCGGCGATATGCACGATCT